>NZ_JBSFCI010000006.1:0-227577 GCF_053593375.1 Streptomyces sp. NPDC002309
ACGGCGTGTCGGTCGCCGACAAGTACTGGCCGCCGGTGCGCCGTATCGACCAGGCGTTCGGTGACCGGAACCTGGTGTGCTCCTGCCCGCCGCTAGCCGGTGGCGGTCCGGGCACAGCGCCGCCGGGGGTCGGCAGGACCGTGGACGGCGCGCCGTAGCTCCCGGGCGGCGGAGGCGGCGGTGGGGGCGGCGGCAGGGGGTCGGGCATCGACGGCGGAACCGGTGCGGCTGTCACCGCGCCACCGGACGCTCCGGCGCCGGGGCGCGGTCCCGCCGTGTCGTACCCGCTGAACAGGTCGCTCAGTCCGCGCGGGGGCTCGCGCCAGCCCGGGGGCGCGGGAGCGGGCTGGCCGCGTCCGATGCGGAGCGAGCGCAGCCTGGGCGCGTCGGTGCGGCGGTTCAGGTCGGCCGTGGCGAGCGCGACGCGCACCCCGTTCCAGTCCTCGCCGGTGCGCTGCGCGACCGCCGCACGCAGCAGCAGCCGTCCCTCGCCCTCGTCCTGGCGCCGGGTGAGCCGGTAGGAGGGTACCCAGACGGCGCCGGGCACCCCGTACTCCACCTCCACCTCGACGTCCGTGTCACTGGTGCCGGTGAGGGTCACCGCCGCGCACAGCGTGGTCTCCACGTGCGCCGCGGACGCGGCGGTGGAGGCGCGGGACAGCCTGTCCGCCGCGACGTCCAGCTCGTGCTCCACGCTCCTCAGTTCCTCGTCCAGCTCACGCAGCCGGGAGTGCAGCACGGTCAGACGCCCGTCGACGAAGTCGGCGAGTTCCAGCCAGGCGTCCACCGGGGTACGGCGGTGCGGCTCGTCCTTCGCGCGGGGCGGCGGGACCGGGCGCAGCGCCGCCGTCTCCTCGATCAGCCGCCGCTGTCTGCCTCGGCGGGCGTCGACGGCCTCCCGGATGTCACGCAGCCGCTCGACCTCACGCCGCAGCTCACCGGTCGGGTGGGTGCCGGCAGGTTCCGCCTCGGCCTCCACCCTGGCCTCGGTGACCCGCACCCCGGCCGTGCCGACGACGCGCGCCCGCAGAAAGCCGGGGTCCAGCGACCGGGGCAGGCCGGTCACCCGTATCCGCCCGTCGGCCGGCAGGCTGCCGCGGGCGAGCCGACGGCACAGGGCGCCCTGCGCGTACACCACCACGGAGTCCAGTGCCGACGTCCACCTCGGAACGGTCCGAGCCCTCATGCGTTCCCCCTGTGCCGTACCGGTGCCCTGCCGATGCCGAGGGAACACTATGCCGGACGCCGGGCCACCGGTGCCCGAGGGCCCGAATGCCGCCGGTCCGGCGAGGGAGGGCGTGGCCGGGAGGTGACGGCGCGGCCGGATTCCGGCCCTCCCACCGTCGCCACGCACCCGCGTCCGCCACTTGCTCGGGCCCCGCGGGCACCCGCGGCAGCCGTCCGGCGGGCGCGGGCCGCGCCGTCACTCAGGGCGCCCCGCCGCGCACGGTGGGAGAACCTCGGCGGCTGCGTCATACCTCGCCCCGTCGGCGACGAATAGGTGGCAGAACAGGACGGCCGGCCGCCCCAGCCGAAGGAGTGAGTATGACGGGACAGCAGCTCAGGGCCTTGGACACCGTCCCCGGTACCGAAGTGACGCTCGCCCGGCTGCTCGCGGACGTCGCGCAGCTCGACGACGTGCCTGTCGACAGCCACTTCTTCAACGACCTCGGAGCCGACTCCCTGGTCATGGCGCACTTCTGCGCGAAGGTCAGGAAACGGCCCGACCTGCCGTCGGTGTCGATGCGCGACGTCTACCGGTATCCGACCATCAGCGCGCTGGCCGCCGCCCTGACGGACGGGACCCGCCAGGACGAGGTTCCGCGGACGCCACCGGTGACCTCCTCGGCACGGCCACCCGCACAAGCGGTGGGCCGGCCCCACTACGTGCTCTGCGGTGCCCTGCAACTGCTGAGCTATCTCGGCTACGCCGGCCTGCTGGCCGTCGTGATGACCTGGGGCTACGACTGGATCTCGGCAGGACAGGGCCTGCCGCGCGTCTATCTCCGGTCGGTCGCGTTCGGTGCCGTGCTGCTGGTGCTCGTCTGCGCCCTGCCGGTGATCGTGAAATGGCTGCTGATCGGCCGGTGGAAACCGCGCCGGATACGCGTCTGGAGCCTGCCCTACTTCCGCTTCTGGCTGGTCAAGACGCTGATCCGGTCGAGCCCGGTCGTCCTGTTCGCCGGGTCGCCGCTGTACCCGCTCTACCTCAGGGCGCTGGGCGCCCGCGTCGGACGCGGGGTCACCGTCCTGTCGCGGAGCATGCCCGTCTGCACCGACCTGCTGACCATCGGCGACGGCGCGCTGATCCGCAAGGACTCGCTGATCAACGGCTATCGCGCCCATGACGGCGTGATCGAGACGGGCCCGGTCACCCTGGGCCGTGACGCGGTCGTCAGCGAGGCGACGGTGCTGGACATCGGCACCGCACTCGGCGACGCGGCCCAGTTGGGCCACGCTTCGGCGCTCCACACCGGGCAGCGGGTGCCCGACGGCGAGCACTGGCACGGCTCGCCGGGTCAGCCCACGGACGCCGACTTCCAGCCGGTCGAGGCCCGGCCGTGCGGGACCCTGCGGCGAGGGGCCCACGGCGCGGTGCTGCTGGTGAGCGCGGTGCTGGTGTACGTGCCGCTGCTGGTGGGCTGCCTGGACGTGCTGCTCTCGCGCGTTCTGGAGAGCACGGGTGCTCCGGTACCGGCGGAGACCTCCCTGGCCCGCTGGGGCTTCTACGGGGACATGCTGATGGTCACGGCCGTGGTGTTCGTCTGTGCCATACCGGCGGGTCTGCTGGTACTCGGCACCGTCCCACGGCTGCTCGCCCGGTTTCTCACTCCGGGGCGGACGTACCCGCTCTACGGCTTCCACCATGCCGTGCACCGGGCGATATTCCTGATGACCAACAACAGGTTCTACACCCGCCTGTCCGGTGACAGCAGCCTCATCGTGCACTACCTGCGCCGCATCGGGTACGACCTGTCCCGGGTGGAGCAGACCGGGTCGAACTTCGGTACCCGGGTCAAGCACGAGAGCCCCTTCATGAGCGTGGTCGGCTCGGGCACCATGGTCGCCGACGGCCTCTCCGTGATGAACGCCGACTACTCCAGCACGTCCTTCCGCGTGTCGCGGACCGTGATCGGGGCGCACAACTTCCTCGGGAACCGCATCGCCTATCCCGCGCGCGGCAGGACCGGTGACAACTGCCTGCTGGCGACCAAGGTGATGGTCCCCGTCGACGGACCGGTCCGGCACGACGTGGGACTTCTCGGGTCACCCAGCTTCGAGATCCCGAGGTCGGTGGCGCGGGACAGCAGCTTCGACGAGCTGACGGAGGGCGAGGGCCTGCGCCGCGGGCTCGCGGCCAAGAACCGGCACAACGCCGTGTCGATGGCGTACTACCTGTTCGCCGGCTGGCTGTACTTCTTCTGCGTCACCCTGCTCTTCTCGTGCGCCGCGAGCCTGTACCCGCAGTGGGGAGCGGCGAGCATCGCGCTGGCCAACGCTCTCGTGCTGCCCTTCTCCGTCCTGTACTTCGTCGTCCTCGAACGGATCGTGGCGGCGGCTCACCCTCCGGGGCCGTTGTTCTGCTCGATCTACGACCTCCGCTTCTGGAGGCGTGAGCGGTACTGGAAGGTGCCCGCGGAGACGTTCGTGCAGGCCCTCAACGGCACCCCGTTCAAGGGCCTCGTGTGGCGCATGCTCGGTGTCGGCGTCGGCGCCAGGCTGTTCGACGACGGACTCGCCGTGACCGAACGCAAGATGGTCACCATCGGCGACAACTGCACGTTCAACGCGGGAAGCGTCGTCCAGTGCCACTCCCAGGAGGACGCCGCGTTCAAGTCGGACCGCAGCGAGATCGGCTCCGGATGCACCCTCGGCGTAGGAGCGTTCGTGCACTACGGCGTCCGGTTCGGCGACGGTGCCGTACTGGCCGCCGACTCCTTCCTGATGAAGGGCGAGGCGGTCCCGGAAGGCGCCCACTGGGCGGGCAACCCCGCGCGCCCCGCACCCGTCGACGGCGGAGGTGAAGGCTGATGGCGAGAGTGACGGCACCGGCCGAAGGCCGTACCCACGGCGGCGGCGCACCGTCCGGCGTGAGCCGCCCCGGCGCCGCGCCGGCCGCGGACCCCGCCCCGGTGGTCGCCGGCGCGCCGGACGAGGACTTCACGGCCGTACCGCGCTGGACGCGGGAGCCGGCCCCCGGCACCGCCGAGCACGTCACGCCCGTCCCCGCGGACGTGACGGCTGCCCTGGAGCTCAGGGCCCGGGAACTGGGCGTGCCGCTCACGGCGGTGTTCCTGGCCGCGCACGTCAAGGTGCTCGCCGCGCTCTCCGGCGACCCCGTCGTCCGCACCGGATACGCGGCCCCGGGCGACTCGGAGACCCGCGCCGTCCGGGTCGCCGTCGGGCCCGGCACATGGCGTCGACTGCTCCTGGACGCCCACGAGGCCGAGACGAGGCTGCTGTCGGCACGCTCGGGCACCGGCGTCGGAGCGCCGCCGCTCACGGGAGGAGCGCACCGCCCCGACGCGGTGTTCGACCCGTCGGGACGCGCGCCCGCGCCGCGGAACGGCACCGTGCTCACGGTGACGGCCCCGTACGAGGACGACCGGCGCGCGCTGCGCCTGCGCTACCGGACCGACCGGCTGGACGCCGACTGCGCGGCCCGGATCGCCGGGTACCATCTCGCCGCGCTCGAGCAGATCGCCGCCGACCCGGACACGCCGCACGACCGGAGCGGTCTTCTCTCGGCCGAGGAGGTCCGGTTCCAGATCGACGGACTCGCCGGTCCGTCACGGGATCTGCCCGACCGGCGCTGCCACGAACTGTTCGAGGAGCGCGTGCGCGTCCACCCGGACGCCGTCGCCGCCGTGCACCGCGACCGCGGGTGGACCTACGCGGAGCTGAACGTCCGGGCCAACCGGCTGGCCCGGGCCCTGCTGGCGCAGGGGCTGCGCCGCGAGGACACGGTCGCCGTGGTGACCGGGCGCGACCTGAACTGGCTGGCCGCCGTGCTCGCCGTGTTCAAGGCCGGCGGCGCCTACCTTCCCGTCGACCCGCACTACCCGCCCGGACGCATCACGACCGTGCTGACCCGCGCCGCCTGCGGCATCGTGCTGACCGAGCCCGGCGCCACGACGAACCTCGACCGGGCCCTCGACGGGCTGCCCGGCGTCCGTACGCTGCTCGTCCCGGACGTCATCGAACAGACGACCGACGGATCGGACCTGGGGATCGCGGTGCCGGCCGACGGGCTCGCGTACATGTTCTTCACCTCCGGCTCGACCGGTGAGCCCAAGGGCGCGATGTGCGAGCACGCGGGCCTGCTCAACCATCTGTACGCCAAGATCGACGACCTGGACATCGGCGAGGGCACCGTCGTCGCGCAGACCGCCTCGCAGTGCTTCGACATCTCGCTGTGGCAGTTGCTGAGCGGACTGCTGACCGGGGGCCGGACGCTGCTGGTCGAGCAGGAGGCGATCCTCGACGCCGACCGGTTCCTCGACACGCTCGTCGAGGGCCGGGTCGAGGTGCTCCAGGTCGTGCCGTCCTACCTCGACGTGATCCTGTCCGCCCTCGAACGCGGCCCTCGCGACCTGCCCGACCTGCGCTGTGTGTCGGTCACGGGAGAAGCGCTCAAGAGTGAGCTCGCCCAGCGCTGGTTCACCACCGGGCCCGGGATCCGGCTGGTCAACGCCTACGGGCTGACGGAGACGTCCGACGACACCAACCACGAGGTCCTGGACGCCGCGCCGGCGCCCGGCGGTGTCCCGCTAGGCCGGCCCGTCAACAACGTGCGCGTCTACGTCGTGGACGAGACCCTGAGGCTGGTCCCGCTCGGCGCTCCCGGCGCGATCGTCTTCTCCGGTGTCTGCGTCGGCCGCGGATACGTCCGCGATCCCGAGCGCACCCGGCTCGCCTACCTGGCGGACCCGTACCGTCCGGGGCAGCGGCTGTACCGCGGCGGCGATTTCGGCCGCTGGCTGCCGGACGGGAAGCTCGAGTATCTCGGGCGCGGCGACGGCCAGGTCAAGATCCGCGGATTCCGCGTCGAGATCGGCGAGGTGGAGAACACCCTGCTCCGGGTCCCCGGCGTGCGGGACGGCGCGGTGGTGGTGACCGGCGACGGACACGGGCGGCAACTCGCCGCCTTCTACACCGGCGGCGGGACCCTGGCGCCCGAGGACGTCCGTGAACGGCTCGGCGAACTGCTTCCCGCGTACATGGTCCCGTCGTCCCTCCGTCAACTGCCCCGACTGCCGCTCACCGCCAACGGCAAGACCGACACGAAGGCGCTGGCGGCGCTCGTGGAGGAGGCCGCCACGGGCCGCGAGGCCCACGACGCCCCCAGGACGCCGACCGAACAGCGGCTCGCGGAGAAGTTCGCGGCCGTCCTCGGCATACCGTCCGAGCGCGTCGGCCGCGGCGACGGCTTCTTCGACCTCGGCGGCACCTCGCTGTCGGCCGTCCGGCTCGCGGTGGCCCTGGACCACATGGTCTCCCTGCGCGACCTCACCGGACATCCGGTGCTCGCCGATCTGGCCCGTCTCCTCGACACCCGTGCGGCGGGCGGCCCGGCCCCGGAGACCGAGGCGGCGCGGGTACTGGGGACGCTGTCGTCCTCGGACGCGCCCGCGCGGGCCGCGCTGATCTGCTTCCCCGGCACCGGCCGTTCCGGCGCGGACTTCGCGCCCCTGGCCGAGGCACTGCGCGCCGGGGCGGTCGACGACGGCCACACGGTGGCGGTCCACGTCGTCGAGCACCCCGACCCGGCCCGGATCGCCGAGGAGACCGCCCGGCTCGGTACGCCCCGCATCCTGCTGTGGGGTGACGGCACAGGCGCGGTACCGGCCCTGGAGACCGCCCGGACCCTCCAGCGCGACGGCGTCGCCGTCGGCGGCGTGTTCCTGTCCGTGCCGTCCGCCTTCCGCCCTCCGCGCGAGGCGGAGCCCTTGACGGCTCCGGTCACCGTGCTGGTCGCCGCCGCCACGTCAGATGAGAGCGACACCGCCGGCGCGGCGCGGGAGCCCGGCGAGTGGCGCCTTGTGGCCGAGGAGGTCGAGGTGCGGCACGTGTCCGGCGGCCGCCGCTTCCTGCGCACCCGACCGGCGGAGGCGGCGCGGACCTTGGTCCCGGCCGCCTTCCCGCCCGCCGAACCGTAGTCCGCCGTCCGGAGGAGAACACGATGCTGTCCTCACTGTTCCGCAGGCACACGGCCCCCGTCACGCCGCCTCCGACCGCCGCGAGCACCACGCTCCACGCTCCCGGCGACCCCCCGGTCCTCCAGGCCGAGGCAGTCACGGACGCGGCGGTCTGGGTGGCCCGCCACCGCGACGGACTGCGCGCGTCCCTCGTCGAGCACGGCGCCGTCACGGTCCAGGGCCTCGGTCTGAGCACCGCGGCCGACGTCGAGTCGGTCCTCCACCGGGTGTCGGACCGTCCGGTGACCGAGCGGGAGGCGTTCGCCGCCCGCGACCGGTACGCGGAAGGTGTCTACTCGTCGTCGGCGTGGCCACCCAACCAGCTCATGTGCATGCACCATGAGCTCAGTTACGCCCTGGAGTGCCCGGGACTGCTGCTGTTCGCCTGTCTGCGGCCGCCCACCACCGGCGGCGCCACCCCCGTGGCGGACTCCGCTGCCGTGCTGGAGGCGCTTCCGGCCGAACTCGTCGACCGGTTCGAGCGGGAGGGCTGGCTGCTCACCCGCACCTACAACGACGAGATCGGCGCGACGCTCGGCCAGGCGTTCGGCACCGAGGACCACGACGCCGTCGAGGCGTACTGCCGCGCCCACGACATCGACTGCTCCTGGCAGCCGGACGGCTCGCTGCGGACCCGCCAGCACCGGCGCGCCGTGGTCCGGCACCCCGTGTCCGGCCTGCGGTGCTGGTTCAACCAGGTCGCGTTCCTCAACGAGTGGACGATGGCACCCGAGGTGCGCGAGTTCCTCGTCGAGGAGTACGGCCCCGACGACCTGCCCTTCAACACCCGGTACGGCAACGGTGACGTGGTGCCCCGGGAGGTCGTCGAGCAGATCAACGGCGCCTACCAGGCACACACCGTCCGCCGGGCATGGCAACCCGGGGACCTGATGCTCGTGGACAACATCCGCACCGCGCACAGCCGCGAGGCGTACGAAGGACCGCGGGACGTCGTCGTCGCCATGGCGGACCCGGTCCGTACCGACCACCTCGGGAGGGCAGAGTCATGACCACCGTGCGTGCCGCCCACGAAGACGAGCGCCGGCCCGGCGTTCCCGTCGTACCGCCGTTCGCCGTCATCCCCGGCGACCAGGTCAAGCAGGTCCTCGACGGACGCGAGAAGGCCATGGTGGAGGTGATCGAGGCGACGTACCGGCTGCACGGGTCGGCCCGTACGGTCAACCCGCCGTCGTCCTTCCTGCGCTTCCCCGACCGCCCGACCGCCCGGATCATCGCCCTGCCCGCCTCCCTCGGCGGCGAGAGCAGGGTGGACGGCCTGAAGTGGATCTCCAGCTTCCCCACCAACGTCGCCGCGGGCATCCCCAGGGCGTCGGGCGTGCTCATCCTCAACGACCCCGCCACGGGCTACCCCTACGCGTGCCTGGAGACCTCGATCATCAGTGCCGTGAGGACCGCCGCGTCCGCCGCGTCGGCGGCCGACCGGCTCAGCAGAGGGCGCCCCCGCCCCACCCGACTGGGCTTCGTCGGAGCCGGTCTGATCGCCCGCTACATCCACACCTACCTGGATGCCACCGGCTGGTCCTTCGACGCCGTCGGCGTGCACGACCTGTCCGCCGGCAGCGCGGCGGACTTCCGGACCTACCTCGAGCAGTCGGGCGCCGGGCCCGTCACCGTGCACGACAGCGCGCGCGACCTGGTCCGCAACAGCGACCTGATCGTCTTCGCGACGGTCGCCGACCGTCCGCACGTCCAGGACCCCGCCTGGTTCCGCCACGACCCGGTGGTCCTGCACGTGTCACTGCGCGACCTCGCACCCGAGGTGCTGCTGTCCGCCACCAACGTGGTCGACGACGTCGACCACTGCCTCAGGGCGGGCACCTCGCCGCACCTCACCGAGAACCTCACCGGAAACCGCGACTTCCTGCTCGGCACGCTCGACGACGTACTGGCCGGCCGGGTGGCGGTGCCACCGGACAGGCCCGTGGTGTTCTCGCCGTTCGGTCTCGGCGTCCTCGACCTCGCGGTCGGCAGGTTCGTCTACGAGGAGGTGGCCCGCTCCGGCGATCTGCGGATCATCGACAACTTCTTCCACGAGATGCGCCGGCACGGCTGAGGGCGGCTCACCCGCCGCCCCGTCGGCGTTGCGGCGATCGGGACGAGGAGGCCATCGTGCCAGTCATATCCGTACCCCAGGCCTTCAACGAGGAGGACCTGTACGTCGACCTGGAGTCGATGTTCGGACACCGGCTGTTCCTCAAGTGCGAGGGGTTCAACTTCGCCGGCTCCATCAAGCTGAAGGCCGCGAACGAGATGGTGGAGTCCGCCGAGCGGAGCGGGGTCCTGACGAAGGACTCGATCCTGGTGGAGTCCTCGTCGGGCAACCTCGGCGTGGCCCTGAGCATGATCGCGGCCTGCAAGGGCTACAGCTTCGTCTGCGTGACGGACTCCCGCTGCAACCTCGCGACCCGGCAGATGATGGAAGCACTCGGCAGCCAGGTGCACGTCGTCTCCCAGGAGCAGGGCGGCGGGGGCCTCCTCGGGGCGCGTCTGGCCTATCTGCGCACCCTGTGCGCCGGGGACGACCGGTACGTGTGGCTGAGCCAGTACACCAACCCCGACAACTGGAAGGCGCACTACTTCACGACGGCTCCGGCCATCGCGCGCTTCTTCCCCGAGCTGGACGTGCTCTTCGTCGGCGTCGGCACCACCGGCACCCTGATGGGGTGCGCACGCTGGTTCCGGTCCTGGCACCGGAGGGTCCGGATCGTCGCCGTGGACAGTGTCGGCTCGGCCATCTTCGGCGACCCGCCGGGCCGCCGGATGATCCCCGGACTGGGCATGAGCCTCAGGCCGCCGCTGCTCGACGAGTCGTACGTCGACGAGGTCGTGCGCGTCGAGGAGGCCGACACCGTCCGGACCTGCCGCGGCATGGCGAGGAAGGGCTTCCTCTTCGGCGGTTCGACCGGGACGGTGGTCAGCGGGGCGATGTCCTGGCTGGACCGGCACGAGAGAGCCGGACTCACGCCGGTCGCGATCGCGCCGGACCTCGGCGAGCGCTACCTCGACACGGTCTACCGGCCCAGCTGGGTGGAGGCCGTCTTCGGTGACGACGTCGACGTCGACGACCCGGAGGCACCGCACCACGACCTCGTCGCCCGCGAGCCGAGCGCGGCGCAGGGCTGGATCCTCTGACACCGCCGGGGACGCCGTCAGGGTCCTCGGGCACACGCACACAGGCGCCGCGGCCGGCTCCGCGGCGCCTGTCCCCGTGTCGGGGCCGCGACGCGTCATGGGGCGTGTCCCGGTGTCGGGGCTGTTCCGCGTCAGTCGGGTCTGTTCCGCGTCATGGGTCTGTTCCGCGTCATGGGTCCCCGGTGTCGGGTCCGCCGTTCCCCGCGTGTCCGCAGGGGTTTCGGGCGTCCTCGATCAGCTGATCACGGGAATCCTGGCAAGCGGCGCCTTGGTCGGCTGCAGCGCGCCCTCGGCGGCCTCGACGGTGACACAGACGGCGGTGGCCCCGTTCAGGGGCCCGGCGAGGACCTGGGCCTGGCGACCGCCCGCGGAGTGCAGCAGGCCGGCGGGACGGTACTCCCACGCCCGTTCGTACCAGAGCTGATAGACCTGCCCCTCGCGCAGGGGCGGCAGACCGGAGGCGATGAACGCGGTGCGGTCCTGGGCCCGGGAGGCGATGACGCTCGCCGTCGCGCTGTCCGGCAGCCGCGCGGTGCTCATCGTGGCGTCGGTGGCGGCCAGCAGGCCGACGAGCGCCTGGGTCTCCGCCTGGGCGTCGGCGACCTGCTCACGGTTGGTGTCCGCTTCGGAGTGCTGCCACCAGGCGATACCTCCGACACTCGCGGCGGCGGCCACGGACGCGGCCAGCGCCACCAGGAGGCCCCGTTGTCCCAGGCGTTCCTGCCGAGGGGCGACGGGCCGCTCCCGGCGTCCGGTGGTGATCTGCTCCAGGACGCGCCGGCGCAGGTCGGGTGAGGGCTCGCGAACCTCGGCGGAACCCATCCAGGACAGGGTCAGCGACGCCTCGTCGGCCTCGCGCCGGCACTCCGGGCAGGTGGCCAGGTGGTCCACGAAGGCCGCTTCCTCATCGGGAGGCAGGGCGTGCAGGGCGTACGCGCCGACGTCCGCGCAGAGGTCCGCAGGGGGCCTCATGACCGGCTCTCCAGACACTTACGCAGGCGCTGGAGTCCCAGACGCATCCGCGACTTGACGGTTCCGACGGGAGTGGAGAGGCAATCGGCCACCTCCGTGTAGGTCAGGCCCTCGTAGTAGGCCAGCACCAGCGGCAGTCGCAGCTGTCCGGACAGCCCGGACAGACAGCGGAAGACGACGCGGTAGTCCTCACGCACCTCGACCTCCTCGGCCACCGTGTCGAACGGCCGCTCCTGCTCCAGGACGGCGGTGCGCAACTCACGTGCCTTGCCGGCGGCGACCGACCGCACACGGTCGACCGCCCTGCGGTGGGCGACGGTGAGCACCCAGGCGCGGGCCGGTCCGCGTTCGGCGCGGAAGTGGTCGGCGGTACGCCACACCTCCACCATCACGTCCTGGGTCACCTCCTCCGCCAGCGCCTCGTTGCGCAGCACCCGCCAGGCCAGTCCCATCACCGGGGGCGCGAGCGCGTCGTACACCCCGGCGAAGGCCTGCTCGTCGCCGTGGGCGGCACGCGTCAGCAGCTCGTCCACCCGGACGTCGTCCGACGACCGGGTCCTGCGGGCCGGCGCGTCGCGTTCCGCGCCTGCCTCATTTCCACGCTTCATGGCCGCCCCTCAGCTCTGCTCGACAGTGGCTCCTCCAGGGGAGAAGCGCACCTCGTGCAGGCCCGTCCGCCTGACAGACATCACCTTTCCGCAGGAGGCGCGGCGGCGCACGCCGGTGGACCGGTCACGGGAGGGCGAACCGACGCCCTCACAGCTTGTTCGGAGCCGCGGTGGCCGCGGATCTGCCCACATGCCGTGCCGCGCCATGTCCCCGCGCACGGCAGCGGCCCCGGTGCGCGGGAACACCGGGGCCGGGGCGGGGAGGGACCGTCAGTGGCCGTGGCCCGGGCGGGCGGTCTGGCGCCGGGCGTTGTTGTACAGGCGCAGCAGGTGCTTGGCGACGGCGCACGGCACCGTGTCGGCATGGCACTGCCGGCAGGTCCGCACGTGCTGCTCGTGGTCGGCGCGCGCCTGTTGCAGGGCATCACTCGGAAATGACATCGATGTCCTCGGAGTTGGGACGGGAGGGGCTGCGGTCGAACGGGTGCCTGGGTGAGGCGACGGCACGTCCGAGGCAGAAGTTGATCATGTTACTGAGGGTAGTGGGAAGTGGTGCCCGCGCTGCCGCCCCACGGTCTCCGGCCATGGCTCCCTCCCGGAAAACACTTGGACGGCGCGCCCGCCGGCACGGGACACTGCGTACTCGTCGAGTCACTCCATGTAATCAACGCGGCGTCGCCGCGACGACCGAGGAGGTGGGATGGGAACGCCCGAACCGCGCAGGGTGCTGCCGGGCAAGCGCTCGGTGCTGCTCGCACTTCGTTACTACGGACGGGAGTTGACCCGCTTACGATGGCTGACCGGGCCGGCGATGCTGCTGACGGCCCTCGGCAACATCGGGATCAACTACGTCGCTCCGCTGATCGTCGCCAAGCTGGTCGGCGACGTGGCCGGGGGCACGGACCTCACCGTGGAGTCCGCGCTGCCGTACGTCCTGGGCTTCGTCGGTGTGCTGCTGCTCGCGGAGGCCCTGTGGCGCGTCGCACTGCACTGCCTGAACCGCCTGGACGCCCTCGGCATCGAGCACCTGTACGTGATCGGCATGGACGAGTTGTTCGCCAAGGACGCCGCGTTCTTCCACGACAACTTCGCCGGGTCGCTGACCAAGCGCGTCCTGAGCTTCGCCTCCCGGTTCGAGCAGTTCGTCGACACGCTGACGTTCCAGATCGCGGGCAGCTTCCTGCCGCTGGCGTTCGGGGCGGTGGTGCTGTGGCGCTACGAACCGCTGCTCGTTGTCGGGCTGCTGGTGATGATCACGCTGACGGCCGTGTGCGTGGTGCCGCTCATCCGGCGCCGTCAGGCGCTCGTCGACCAGCGCGAGGAGGCGATCGCCAGGGTGTCGGGGCATGTCGCCGACAGCCTGATGAACATGGACACGGTACGGGCGTTCGCCGCCGAGGAACGCGAGGCCGCCGAGCACCGCTCCCGGGTCGCGGCCTCCCGGCGGCTCACCCTGCGGTCGTGGGACTACGGCAACCTGCGCATCGACACGTTCGTCGCGCCGATGTCGGTACTGACCAACGCGCTGGGCCTGTTCGTCGCGGTCATGCTGGCCGGCGGCACGCACGGCGTGGAGGCGATCGTGGTCGCGTTCACCTATTACTCCAACGCGACGCGCATCATGTTCGAGTTCAACCAGATCTACCGCAGGCTGGAGAGCTCGATGACGGAGGCCGCGCAGTTCACCGAACTGCTGCTGACGCCTCCGACGGTGCTCGATCCGCCCGTGCCGGAACCACTGCTGCGGCGGGAGGCCGGTGTCCGCTTCGAGAAGGTCACCTTCGCCCACGCCGGCGGCAGGCCCCTGTTCGACGGCCTCGACCTGGACGTGCCCAGCGGCGCACGGGTCGGTCTGGTGGGACGCTCCGGCGGCGGCAAGACCACGCTGACCCGGCTGCTGCTGAGGATGACGGACATCGACGGCGGACGGATCCTGATCGGCGGTCAGGACATCACCAGAGTGCGCCAGGCCGACCTGCGCAGCCTGATCGCCTATGTGCCGCAGGACCCGGCGATGTTCCACCGCTCACTGCGCGACAACATCGCCTTCGCCCGGCCCGACGCCCGTGACGCCGAGATCCGCCGCGCGGCCGAGGCGGCGCATGTCACGGAGTTCGCCGACGCCCTGCCGAACGGCTTCGACACCATGGTGGGGGAGCGCGGGATCAAGCTGTCCGGAGGGCAGCGCCAGCGGGTCGCGCTCGCCCGGGCGATCCTGCGGGACGCGCCGATCCTGCTGCTGGACGAGGCGACCAGCGCCCTGGACTCGGAGAGCGAGATCCTCGTCCAGGAGGCGTTGTGGCGGCTCGTGGAAGGACGCACCGCGCTCGTGGTGGCCCACAGGCTGAGCACGGTCGCCGGAATGGACCGGCTCGTCGTCCTCGACCAGGGGCGGGTCGTCGAACAGGGCACACACGACGCACTGCTGGCCACGGACGGTGTCTACGCGAAGCTCTGGCAGCACCAGTCCGGCGGCTTCCTCGACGACAGCCCGGCGCCGGCCGAGCCTGCCTGACGCCAGTCCGCCCCGTCCGCCACCCGCGCGGGGGACGGAGCGGGCCACCCTGGAGCTGCAGGGACGCGCCGTGGTCCGACCGTCACGATCTGCGCCCCGGGACGCCGCGCGGGCGGTCTACAGGGGGACGACGGCCGCCGCGCGGCCCGTCCCGTCCAGGCGCCGGGCCGCGCGGCGGGCCGGTTCCCTCAGCAAGCGCCGGACCCGCTCCGGCCACCCCGCCGAGGCGAAGGACTCCCACGGCCCCGTCCGCATCGGCCGCGCCCGGGGTGGGCCCACCCCGGGCGGGAGGTGCGCGCGCCGCGCCGGTGAACCGGTCGCGGCCGGTGTCGCAAGGGGCACTCCCGGCCCGCCGGGCTCCAGGGCCGGTGCGGCGGGTACACGTCCACCGGTCCTGGTGCGCCCGCCGGGCCCATCCCTCTTAGATTGGTAGGAGCGGGTGACGGCGCCTGCTGGCTGGGAGACCGCGCCATGGCAGCCGACATCGATTTCACGGCCTTCTTCGACGCCACACCGAGCCCGTATCTGATGCTGGACACGGACCTGGTGGTCCGCTACGCGAACGAGGCGTACGTGCGGGCCACCGGGCGGGGTGGGGACGAACTGATCGGCAGGTACTTCTTCGACGCCCTGCCGGCGAACCCCGACACCCCGGAGGACGCCCGGTGTGTGATGGCCTCACTGCAGCGGGTCAAGGAGACCGGCGTCGCGGACACGCTGGTGCTGCAGCGGTACGACATCCCCTCGGCCGACCACCTGGACGGGTTCGAGGAGCGGTGGTGGTCCGACGTCCACACGCCCGTTCCCGGTCCTGACGGCAAGGTCACGTGGATCGTGCAACGCTCCGAGGACGTCACCGCCTTCATCCACTCCGGGCGGGCGCACCAGCTCACACAGGAGTTCACGGAACGGGAGAAGGGCCTGGCGGCCGAGCTCTACGTGCGGGCCCAGGAACTGCACCAGCTGAACCAGGAACTGCGCCAGGCCCACGCCCGCGAACGCCAGGTGGCCGTCGCCCTGCAGGAAGCCATGCTCCAGGCCCCGGACCTGGAGCGGCACACGAACATGGCCGTGCGGTACCTGCCCGCGACGAAGTCGCTCAACGTGTGCGGCGACTGGTACGACGTCGTGGACCTGCCTCCCGACCGCTACTCCGCCGCGGTCGGGGACGTCGTCGGACACGGCTTGCAGGCCGCGGCCATCATGGGCATGCTCCGCAGCGCGCTGAGCGCCGCCATCCGGGCCATCCCGAGCCCCGCCCAGGCGCTGGAGGTCCTCGGCCTGTACGCCCGTTCCCTGGAGGGCGCGACCGCCGCGACCGCCGTCAAGGTACTCATCGACACCCGCAGCCAGCTGATCATCTACAGCAACGCGGGGCATCTGCCCCCGGTCCTGCTCCATCCCGGCGGTACCTGGGAACTACTGGACCAGGCCACCGATCCACCGCTGGGCGCCCGTCCCTACCACGTCCCCCGCCCCCAGGCAGGCGTGTCCTACACACCGGGCGACACCCTCGTGCTGTACACCGACGGGCTCATCGAGCGGCACGACGAGGACATCGACGTCAGTCTGGCCCGTCTCACCTCGGCCCTCTCCAAGTTCAGCAAGCTGGCCCCCGAGGCACTGGCGGACGCCCTGCTGGACCGGCTCCGCGTCACCCGCGGAGCCCGCGACGACATCGCCCTCGTCGTCATCCGCCTGTGAGCCCGCGGGCGCCCGGCCCTCGCGTTGCGCACTTCCCCGGCGGGGGTCGATCCTGAATGGGAGGCATGCCCGCCGAACCGTATGGACCGAGCGCAGAGTGCCGCGGGCCGTGAGGGTACGGCCCGCGCAGGGAGCGGGTTCCAGATGAGGCTTGTCGTCGATCTCAACCGGTGTCAGGGATACGCCCAGTGCGTCTTCCTCGCCCCTGACGTGTTCGCACTTCACGGCGACGAGGCGCTGTTGTTCTCGCCTCGTTTCGACGAGGGGCTGCGGGAACGGGTGGAAGTGGCCGCCGCCGCCTGCCCGGTGCAGGCCATCCTCGTCGACTACTCCGACGAGCCGACGAAGGTGGTCGAGGCCCATGTCGGCTGACACCGACGTCGAAGTCCTGCGCAGGCAGGGCCGGATCGTCGTCGTGGGCGCCTCCCTCGCGGGCCTGCGCGCGGCCGAGACCTTGCGCGACCAGGGTTTCGCCGGATCGCTCACCATGATCGGCGACGAGCCCTACGAGCCCTACGACCGGCCGCCGTTGTCCAAGCAGGCGCTGCTCGGGCGGGTGCGGGCCGAGGACACCGCACTGCCCCGGCGGCGCGAGGTCGATGCCGCATGGCGCCTGGGGGCCGCCGCCGTCAGCCTGGACCGGGAGACCAAGCAGGTGCGCCTGGCGAACGGCGACACCGTCCCCTACGACCGGCTGCTGATCACCACCGGGACCAGGGCCCGGCCCTGGTTCCATTCGGAACAGGCGGCGCTGAACGGCGTGTTCGTGCTGAGGACCCGCGACGACTCCGCCCGCCTGAAGCGCAAACTGGACGCCGGTCCGTCCCGGGTGCTGGTGATCGGCGCCGGATTCACGGGCTGCGAGGTCGCCTCCGCCTGCCGGGAGCTGAACCTGGAGGTCACGGTGGCCGAGCGCGGCCCGGCTCCGCTGGCCGGTGCGCTCGGCGGGGTGATCGGCGCGGTCGCGGACCGGATGCAGCGCAGGAACGGAGTCGACCTGCGCTGCGGCATCAGCGTGACCGCCCTGGAGGGCGACTATGCCGGACGGCTCAAGCGCGCCCATCTCTCCGACGGCACGGCGATCGACATCGACGTGGCGGTCGTCTCGCTCGGTGCCATGCGCAACACCGAGTGGCTCGCCGGCTCCGGTGTGGCCGCGGGGCCGCGCGGCATCGCCTGCGACGCCGGGTGCCGGGTGTTCGACGTCAACGGCATCGTCACCGACGACATCTACGCGGCCGGTGACGTGGCGCGCAGCCCCCACCCCTTGTTCGACTACCAGTTCCTGTCGCTGGAGCACTGGGGCAACGCCGTCGAACAGGCGGAGGTCGCCGCCCACAACATGATCTGCGCGGGACCCGACCGCCGTCCGCACCTGTGGCTGCCGATGTTCTGGTCGTCGCAGTTCCACGTGAACATCAAGTCCGTGGGCATCCCACCGCTGGGCGAGCAGATGGTCATCGCCCAGGGAGCGCTCGCCGAGGAGCGGTTCGTCGCGGTGTACGGATACCGCGGACGCGTCATCGCCGCGGCGTCCTTCGACGGAGGCAGATGGCTCGGGTTCTACGAGGAGCAGATCGCGGCCGCCGCGCCGTTCCCGCCGGACTACCGCATGGTCAACCGCCGGACCGCCACGCTGCAGAGCATCGACCCGGACTTCCCGGACCCCCATCTGCCCAGCCACGGGGCCACCGTCACGCTGTCGGGTCACGCACCGAGCGAGCGGCGTGTCGAGTTCGTTCCGTCGCACGCCTGATCCCCGGCCCCGTGCCGCCGATCCCCGGCCCTGTACCGCCCGGAGCCCCCAGGAGACACCATGACGTCCGGCACCCTCTCCGCGCAGATCCTCGACTACGCCAACCGCGCCGATCCGTACCCGCTGTACACGGAACTGCGCAAGACACCGGTCCTGCGGGAGGACGACGGCACCTACCTGGTCAGCAGTTACCACGCGGTGCGAAGCCTCGCCAACGATCCACGGCTGAGCCAGGATCCGCGCAACCGTCCGCCCGGCTACACCCGTCCCGGACAGTCCGAGGAGGAGACGGGCCTGCCGCCGAGCTTCATCCTGACCGACCCGCCCGACCACGACCGGCTGCGCGCCACCGCGAACCGGCCGTTCGGGCCCCCGCACAGCCCCAGGTTCGTCGACGACCTGCGCGGAGAACTCGCCACGGTCGTCTCCGAACTGATCGACGCCTTCGAGGGCAAGGACGAGATCGACATCGTCGACGACTTCTCCTACCCCCTGCCCGTCACCGCCATCTGCAAGGTGCTCGGCGTGCCGCACGAGGACGAACCCCGCTTCCACGGCTGGGCGGACGCCGTGGCGTCCGGCATCGACCCCCAGCACGGCGGCGTCGGCCAGGAGAGGTCCCAGCAGGGCCGCCGGGAACTGGGCGCCTACCTGTCCGAACTCATCGAGGCCAAGCGCCGCCGCCCGGGTCCGGGGCTCCTCAGCGCCCTCGCCCCCGATACCGGCCCCGGCGGCAGCATGACTCCGGCGGACCTGGTGGCGACCGCGGTGCTGCTGCTGGTCGCCGGCCACGAGACCACCGTCAACCTGATCACCAACACGACCCTCACCCTGCTGCGCAACCCCGACGTCCTGGAGCGGTTCCAGAACGACGTCGAACTCACCGTCCCCCTCGTCGAGGAGGCGCTGCGGTACGAGCCGCCCGTCCAGTTCGTGCCCATCAACATCACGCTGGCCGACATCGACGTCGACGAGGTCACCATCCCCAAGGGCTCACCGGTCTGGCTCATGATCGCCGCGGCCAACCGCGACCCCGCGCGCTTCAGGGACCCCGAGCGGTTCGTTCCCGACCGTGAGGACAACGAACACCTCGGCTTCTACAGCGGGATCCACTACTGCTTCGGTGCCCCGCTCGCCCGGATCGAGGCGCAACTCGCCCTGCGCGAGCTGTTCCGCCGGGTCAAGGGCATCCGGCTCCTGGACGAGCAGCCGCCCTACCGCGCCAACGCCGTGCTGCGCGGCCCCCGTCACCTCCGTGTGGCGATCGAGGGCCTCGCCGCCTGAGCGCGTGCCCGTCCGACGCGGGCGAGCGGGGCCCTGGCAGGTGTGCCAGGCCCCGCAGGCACGCGAGGCGGCAGATGCTCAGCCGACGAGCGCGAACGTCTGGGCGGCGGATTTGGAGCAGGGCTGCAGGGACAGCCGGGCGCCGTCGGCGGTGGAGGCGTTGCCGACGGCCAGACACCTGAACCTGCCGCTGTGCCGTGACGGGTCAGTCCCCGGCAGCCGGAGGCTGCGCCCGCCCGGTGGGGGTCTCGTCGAACTGCTGCCTCTGCAGGGCCGTGATCTGCCGGAAGGCGTGCTTGAAGTTCTGGTACTCCCGCTCGCCGACCACCTCGGCGTGCCGCCGCTCGATGGCGGCCATGATCGCGTCGGCCTTGCGCATCTGGTCACGCCCGAGCGCGGTGGGCATGATCAGCTTGGCGCGGCGGTCCCTGGGGTCGGGGTGCCGTTCCACGTAGTCCAGGGCTTCCAGTTCGTCGATCAGGTTCCCGATGACCTGTTTGTGCGTCCCCGACAGCCGTGAGAGCTCCGTGGCCCGGCTGCCCTCCTCGTCGATGAACCCCAGGACGGCGCCGTGTTGCGGACGGAGTCGGGGATGGCCCTGCTCGGCGAGCTTCTGGAAGAGTTCCTTCTGGACCGAGAAGAGCAGTCGTGCGCTCAGGACGCCGACATCCGGATCCGCCACCTTGCCTTCACTGCGCCGCATGCCGCGTCTCCCCCTTCATGTCCCCGAAGTCCTTCACCTGCATGAACCGTCACTCGCGCTGACGATATCGGCCGGCGGGCTCCCCGTCCGGGTTGTCCCGCCTCGTTCGTCCACGGAACGGCCGACGAGGTCATCCCGCCCGCCTACGCCCGGACCTACGCGGAGGCCGCCGCGGCCAAGGGCGGGGACGTCACCTACGTCGAGTCGCCCGGAGCCGATCACTTCGGCGTCGTCGAGCCGGACGGACACGCGTGGAGCGTGACCCGCGGCCGTCCGGCCGAGCGGCTTCAGCAGGCCGCGTCCGACGAGTGAGCGCGGCCGACGGCGCGGGCCTCAACCGGCGGCCGCCCGCTGCTCCGTCGCCGCCGGGGGCGGCGGGGGTGGAGCAGCGGGCACGAGCTGACGCCGGGCGGCGGCCATCACCGTACGCACGGCGACCCCGCCCACGAACGCGCTGATCAGACCCAGCAGGACGGAGGTGTACACGCCCGCTCCCGGCGGCCGAAGGCGCTCGGTCCAGTGGATTCCCGCGGAGAACGCCGCGGCCCAGCTGAAGGTGAACGCCCAGGTGCTCGGCATGAAGGGCAGCTTCAGGAAGGCGGGCAGCAGTCTGAGCTGGGTGAGGATCATCAGCAGTCCGTAGCCGCCGAGGACGGCCGCCACGGTGTCGACGGTGTGGACGGAGTCACTGAAGAGAGCGAAGTAGGCGATGGTGGCCACTGCCGCGGGGGCGATCTCGATGGCGAGGGTCGGCTGCAGGGGCGGGGGCAGCATCGGACGCAGCAGCAGCCGGGCCATGATCACCGAGCCGAGGATGAGCCAGCAGATCGATCCCAGGCCGAACATCGCCACGCCCAGCCGGTGTTGCCCCACGGCGGCGGCCGACGCCGCGGCCAGCAGGCCGCCCGCGACGGTGGGCAGGAAGTAGCCCGGGTGGAACCGGTCGACGTCCAGCCGGCCGTAGATCCACTGGCCCGTGAACCAGGCACCCAGCAGCACGGTGAGGACCAGGAAGACGTCCACGACCACGCGGCCGGCCACCGGCGCCAGAGGGAACAGGCCGTACGCGGCGATCACCATCGGCACGACCACGGACAGGGCGGCGAAGGGCCCGCCCACCGGATCGGTGAGATCGCGCGACAAGGAACGTGACCGCACGGCATGTCTGAGGTAGACGATGGTCACCAGCAACCACACCACGGCCGCCAGGGCGAGCAGCCACTCGCCCACGACGCGTGGCGCGCGCTGGTACTGGGCGGCCGTCAGCCAGGCACTCGCCAGGCCCAGCAGGCCGAAGGGCATTCCGAAGAAGTTGAGCGGTATCGGCCTGGGCGGGCCGCCTGCCTGCCGGCCGCCGACGGACAGGGGGTCGTGGGGGTGATCCATGACGTCCTTCATGCGGACTCGTCCTGTTCCTGGGGTTGCCGAGGGGCGCCGCCGAGCTTGTAGGTGAGGGGCTGGTGCGTGTGGAAACGGCGCATCAGCAGGTGGTGCACGGAGGCGCCGAGCACGGCCCCGACGACCGGCGCCAGGACGTAGATCCAGAACTCGCCGGAGTCCCCCGCGAACAGGGCCGGCCCGAGGTGCCGGGCCGGGTTGACCGAGCCGCCGCTCTGCGTCCCCAGACACACGATGATCAGGGCGATGCACAGGCCGACGACATAGGGCAGCCATCTCGCGCGGGCCGGATGGGCCAGGAAGAATCCGATCACCAGGGTCAGGACGATGAAGCAGCCGGCTTCCGCCAGGAACACCCCCGAGCCGTCCCAGTCGGGAGCGGGTCTGACGGCGGCATAGCCGACCGACGGACTCGACGTCACCGGCCCCCACACCAGCCGGGCCAGCGCCACACCGGCGACGGAACCCGTCATCTGGGCGGCGGCGTAGGGCAGGACGCTACGGCCGGGGAACACGTCCATCAGCCAGAGCGCCACCGTGACCGCGGGGTTCATGTGGCCGCCGCTGCGCCGTCCGAAGGGAGACAGGATCAGCGCGACGACGAGCAGGCCCGAGGCCACGGCCACCACGAGCAGTGCGAGGTGAAGCCGGCTCACGTACAGCGGGGAGGCCGGATCGCGCAGCCACCGCACCATGGTCACCACCATGAACAGCAGGATCATGGTGAGGATCAGCTCGTCGAGGGCGCGGGGAATCGGAAGCCCGGACTGATGTCGATGGCCTGCCATGCCGCCTACCGGTCCCTGCCGCCATTTGGTTCGAAGAGGTGACAGTCTCGATCGCTTACTAACAACGGTCGATGCGCGCCGCGACCTCCGCAACAGCTGACCGCCCGGCGGCCTCGTGCCGGCGCATCCGCCTCCTTCCACTGTGCGCCACGTCTCCTCCGGACGTTGTTACGGCGAACGCGGACGGAACTGCTCGCGTCGGTCTTCCGCGACTTCGGCATGGACCAGGGCCGGGCTCTGACGCAGGCCACGCTCCTGACGGACGCGGTGTTCGGTCTCCTCGTCGCCCCGCTCGTGGACGACCACTGGGAGCGGGCGGACGCGGCCTTCCACGCGCTCCTGGACAGCCTGGAACCCGGATGGCACCCCGTGACCAGCACCCCGTGAACTGCTGACGCGTCGCCGCGTGCCGGTCCGCCGGACCCTGGCCGCCGACCGGGAACATCCGAGGACCGGGACCGGTTCTTCCCCGCAGTACCGAAGGAAGGCGAAGCTGTGCACGGTGAGTACAAGGTTCCCGGCGGCAAGCTCGTCGTCGTCGATGTCGACGTGGACGTCGAGCGCGGAGTGCTGCGGCACACCCGGGTGGCGGGTGACTTCTTCCTCGAACCGGACGAGGCGCTCGACGCCGTCAACCGGGCCCTGGACGGCGCCCCGGCCGACACCGACGCGGCCGGACTGGCGGCGCGGGTCGAGGCGGCGCTGCCCGAGGGGACGGTCATGTACGGGCTGACCTCGGAGGGCATCGCCATCGCGGTGCGGCGCGCGCTCGCGCACGCCGCCGACTGGACCGACTACGACTGGCAGCTGATCCACGAGGGTCCGCAGGCTCCGGCGCTGCACATGGCGCTGGACGAGGTCCTCACGGCGGAGGTCGCCGCGGGACGCCGGGCGCCGACGCTCAGGGTGTGGGAGTGGGGCGCCCCCGCGGTGATCATCGGCAGCTTCCAGTCCCTGCGCAACGAGGTCGACCCCGAGGGCGCGGACAGGCACGGGATCGAGGTCGTGCGCCGTATCTCCGGCGGCGGGGCGATGTTCGTCGAGCCCGGCAACACCATCACCTACTCGCTGTCGGTACCCGAAGCGCTGGTGCAGGGCCTGTCCTTCCAGGACAGCTACGCCTACCTCGACGACTGGGTGCTGGGCGCACTCGGCGACATGGGGATCAACGCCTGGTACCAGCCGCTGAACGACATCGCCACCGACCAGGGCAAGATCGCCGGCGCCGCCCAGAAGCGCGTCGTGGGACCCGAGGGCGGACCCGGCGCCGTGCTGCACCACGTGACCATGGCCTACGACATCGACGCGGACAAGATGCTCGACGTGCTGCGCATCGGCCGGGAGAAGCTGTCGGACAAGGGCACGAAGAGCGCGAAGAAGCGGGTCGACCCGCTGCGCCGGCAGACGGGTCTGCCCCGGGAGGCCGTGATCGCGCGCATGATTGACTCGTTCCGCGGCCGGTACGGTCTCAGCGACGGCGAGGTGACCGACGCGGAACTGTCCCGCGCGCGGGAACTGGCACGGACGAAGTTCACCTCGCCCGAGTGGACCGCCCGCGTGCCCTGACGGGGCGGGCCCCGCGAGTCCTCCGTCCCAACCGGCGGTGCGGCCACGCACCCGGCGAGACCGTGCGCGAGGTTCGGTACCTGCGTGAGAGCGGGCGCCGCCCACCACAAGAACGGCGGGACAGCTGCCGTCCGCGAGTGCGGGTCAGGGGCCGTCCGCCCACCGCGGCCCGACGGTCGAGCCCTCGGTCGCGGCCGGCCCAGGGGGCCTCGGGGTCGGCCGCAGCGCCGTCCCCGACCCTTCCGACCGCCCGGGGAACCGGCGCGGATCGGGCACTCCGTAGCGAACGTCACGTTCCATCTGATACCGCCCCTCCTTCACACTGGTTGCCCATAGTCACCGAAAGCATCGGAAGAACGGGCGGAGCGAATGGGGCTCACGCGGATATCCCGGCGTCTCGTGGCCACGACGATCGTCTCCGGCGTCGCGGTCCCCGCTGTCGTGGGGTGGGGAGCGGGCGGCGCCGTTGCCGCGACGCCCCCGGTGAAGTGCGCCTCGGGGCAGCCCGGGCTCGCCGCGACGCTGCAGCGGGACATCTCGGCGGCCCTGGAGCACAGGACGGCCGTCGCGGCGGTGTCCCTGCGCGATCCGTCGACGAACACCGTGTGCACGCTCCGGGCGGACCGGGGGTTCGACTCCGCCAGTGTCGTCAAGGTCACCGTCCTGGCGACGCTGCTGTGGGACGCACGCAGGCACGACCGCCGTCTCACCCAGGCCGAGGCCGACCACGCGACCAAGATGATCACGGCGTCGGACAACGCCTCCACCAGCGCACTGTGGAAGCAGCTCGGCGTGCCCAAGATCGAGGCGTTCCTGGCCGAGGCCGGGATGACCAGCACGGTGCCGGGTGGCGAACGGACCTGGGGCCTGACCCGGATCACGGCCGCCGACACGCAGAAGCTGCTGAACCTCATCACGGAACGCAACAGCGTCCTCAGCGACGCGGCGCGCGCCTACCTCCTCAAGTTGATGAACAAGGTCGTCCCCTCGCAGCGCTGGGGCACCCCCGCGGGCGCGCCGGCCGCCGCCGGGACGCACGTCAAGAACGGCTGGCTGTCGCGCACGGCGCACGGCTGGCGGGTGCACAGCATGGCCGCCTTCACCGGCGGCGGGCGCGACTACACCCTCACCGTGCTCACCCAGGACAACAAGACGATGAAGGCCGGCGTGGCGACCGTGGAGGCGGTCGCCCGAGCCGTCCACCGGGACCTCGCCGCACGGCGCTGAGCCGGCCGGGCGCGGTGTCCGGTGGGTGGGCGCCGGTTGACGGCGTCGGGGGGCGGCTGCTGCAATACCGGCCATGTCCTCCGCGACGTTCCTGGTGATCAGGGCTCACATCGACTTCGGTCGGGTGTGGTCCGCCGCGTGTCGCTGACACGCGCACCCCGTCCCTCAGGAACCGTCTTCTGCCGTCCCGGAGTACGACATGCCCGACCGAACCCCTGCCGCGCCCGTCCGTGTCGACCCGCGCGGGCCCCGATTCGCCGCCGCCCTCACCACCCTGGTCCTCCTCGTGGTCCTGGGCACCGGCAGTGGTCCGCTCCTGGCCGCGCAGGCCGTCGTCTTCGCCGTAGGCGCCGCCCTGGGCCTGCGCCGGTCGCCCTACGGCTGGCTCTACCGCCGCCTGGTACGCCCCCGACTCGGCCCGCCGGCGGAGCTGGAGGACGAGCGGCCCCCGCGGTTCGCGCAGGCCGTCGGCCTCGGCTTCGCGCTGGTCGGGACCGCGGGATACCTCACGGGTGTCACCTGGCTCGGCATCACGGCGGCAGCGGCGGCTCTGGCCGCCGCGCTGCTGAACGCCGCCTTCGGCTACTGCCTGGGCTGCGAGGTCTACCTCCTCGCGGCACGTGGCCGCGCCCGGCTGAGCGGGTGACGTGACCATGGGGGATCCGACGGGACTGACCGTGGCAGCCGTGGTCTCGACTGCCGCCCTCCTCTTCGGTCTGCTCCGGGCCCGCCGCGACGGCAGGCTGCGCGACGGCGGACGGGACGGAGGACTGCGGTTGTCCGCCCGTGAGTTGGGGCAGGCGCTCGGTGAGCGAGCGACCCTGGTGCAGTTCTCGACCACCATGTGCGCGTTCTGCCCCGGCACCAGGCGGCTGCTGGCCGACGTCGCCGCTTCGACGGGCGGCGTCGCGTTCGTGGAGATCGACGCCGAGACACGGCTCGACCTGGTGCGGCGCGCCGACGTGATGCGCACCCCGACCGTTCTCGTCCTCGACCGCGCGGGCCGTGTCGTGCGCCGCGCCTCCGGACCGCCGGACCGGTCCGACGTGCTGTCGGCGGTGGAGCTGGCCACGGCGGAGTAGAAGCCGGCGGTGCGGGCGGCCGTACGCACGTGCCACCCGCACCGCTTCATGGAGTCAGACCCGGTCGGCGGTGATCATGAGGTACTGGAAGCTGCCGTTGCGGTAGGCGTTCAGGAAGGTGTCCTCGATGCCCGTGACCAGGTGGTCGGCCTCGCGGCGCAGGTCCCAGTAGGGGATCGCGTCCGCCGTGAGGTCCTGGACGTGCACGGGAACGAGCCGGTTGCGGGCCATCGCGCGGAAGTAGGCCGAGCGGGGGTGGATGTCGCAGATGTAGTGGGCGTTGATGAGGGAGACCTCGCGAGAGGCCTGGCCGTACGTGTCGTTGTAACAACCGGTGATCACCACGTAGCGGCCGCCCCGGCGCAACAGGCGGGCGTGCTCGGCGAAGAGCAGGTCCAGTTCGACGTACATGGTGGACTCGTTGTTCCAGGACGCCGCGTAGGCGCCCGTGGTCAGGCCGGTGTCGAGCATGTTGCGGTGGTGGTAGCGCACCTTGGCGTCGATTCCGCGTTTGCGTGCCTGCTCGTTGGCGAAGTCGGCCTGCTTGGCGGAGATGGTGACCCCGTCGGCATGACAGCCGTAGCGCAGGTTCGCGACCACGCTGCCGCCGCCCCGACCGCAGCCGGCGTCGAACACCCGGTCCGTGGGGGAGAGTTCGCCCAGATGGGACGCGAGGAGCTCGGCCTGCGCGTGTTCCAGCCGGTGCAGTTCATGGGTGATCCGCTCACGGCGCCGGTCGGCGTCCGGCTCGTCGAGCACCGATCGGTCGGCCTCTCCGACGCCGTAGTGGTGGTGGTACAGGTCGTCGAGTTTTCCGAGTTCGAGGTTGACCGGGTTCTCCTCGGCGTTCCAGTAGTCCGCGATGCGGTTCTGGTACGTGGACTGCGTGGGAACCGCCGCGGGCGCGGTGCCGGTGTGCATGGTGGTCAACGCTGACTCCTTCGTGCTGTGGTACAGGTGCGAGTGCTGATCGGCCTACGGCTGGTCGTGCCGAGGACGTGGGTCACCAGTAGTCGGGCAGTCGGTAGCGGTCGGTGTTGGTGGCGTGCCACTCGTGGTTGCCCGCCACCCAGTCGGCCAGGCCGCGGGCGTAGCGTTCGAGGAGCGGCGAGGTGGCGGACAGCGCCGCCGCCTCCGTCTCGAAGGCGTCCATGACCTGGTTGTGGATGTCGACGCTGCGCAGGTACGCCGTCTTGAGGCCGCACCGGTCGTTCGCGGCCACCACCTGGGGCAGGTTCAGATGGTCGGGATCGCTCGCCAGTTCCTTGGTGAACGAGTACAGGTCGTTGACGATGGTGGTGGCGTTGCAGGCCAGGACGGTGATGCGCTGCACCTCCGGGCGGGCGTAGACGGCTTCGGGCAGTTCGTAGCCGTCCACGGCGTCGATGATGGACAGGCAGGGCCGGAAGTTGTTGAACTGCCGCATCACCAGGTACTCCCAGACACGCGGCATGTGACGCGTCTCCGACCAGGAGGCTTCCGCGAGATACCCCATGTGCAGCCGGGCCAGGTCGTGCACCAGCCGGTCGACCTGGCTGGGCGTGGCGAGCAGCGCGTAGTCCTTCACCGCCCAGTGGTACGACCGCAAGGGGCCGTCGGCCTGGACGCCCTCGCGCCACTCCTGCTCGGTGTCGGGGGTGCCGTGGAAGGGGTCGAGGGCGGACTGCGCCATGATCAGCCTGCCGCCCAGGCCGCGCCGCGCGCCGCCCCGGCCCTCGTCCTCCTCGCAGTAGCAGCTGTCGACGATGTTCTCGGCCAGCAGCAGTTTGCCGGCGACCGTGAGGCGCTCCAGGTCGGCCGCCGCGGGGTGCTGCAGGACGACGGCGCGGCCGAACCGGAACTGGCCGAAGTCCCCGCTCCACTCCGCGGGAAACAGGTCGAGGCCGCGGGCCCAGGCCTCGAGCCTGCGGTCGATCTCCTCGACCTTCTCCGGGTCGGCGGGCGCGGCCGGCCGGTACGTCAGTCCCGGAACGGCTCCGCCGCGCCGGGCGCGCAGGCTCCGGACGAGGTTCGGCGGGCCGGGCAGCGACGTTCCGGCGGCGGTACGCGAAGGGCTGGTCATAGACGTGTGCTCCACCTGGTCAGTCGGCGGTCCGGCGGATCCGGACGTGCTCCGGGACTTCCGCCGCGTCGGGTACGAGGATGGCCGGCGAGTAGGGGGCGGTCACGGGGCAGTCGGTGCGGGCGGCCTTGTCGACACCCGTGAACCGGACGTTCAGTCCGGGCTGGTGCTCCTCGGGGATGCCGGTCCGGTACAGGCCGACAACGCCCTCCCGGTTGTCCAGCAGCTCCCGCTCCTGGCGTTCGCGGATCTCCTCCACGGTCAGACGCAGTTGCTGCCGGGTCCGGTCGGTGGTGGCCGGCCGGCGCGCCGCACGCGTACCGAGGCCGGTGAGCTCGCGCTCCGCGGATGCCGCCGGCGCCGCCTCTTCGGCGGCGGGACCGGCGACGCCGTCCGCAGCGGACACATTCCCTCCCGGTTGTACGAGCACCAGTGAGCAGAACGGCCGGTGGTGCGCGAGTGGCCGTGTGCTGCAGCAAGACAATCAGCCTTGCCAGGCGTGCGGTACGGCGCGAAAGGGGCGGTCTTGCACCCAGGGTGCGCAAACATCCCTTATGAGGCGGACGGCGCATTCCCCGAGCGCACTCGCGCCCCGCGCTCACCACTCACGCCTGCCGCCCCCGACGTGACACGAGGCAGGTGCGGCACAGCCGTTCGTGGGCCCGGCCGCCGGTACTTCCGGCGGCCGGGCCCACGAGTGCTGATCCGGGACGTGCGACGGCGTGGGTGGCCGCGTCGCCGGACGCGGCCCGTGGCCGCGGCGGTCAGCTCGCGCCGGCGGCCGCGGGCTCGGGCACCGGACGGACGGCGTCCCCGAGGCGGCGTGCGCGCACGGCCATGACCGTGAAGGTCGCACCCAGCACGAGGTACATCAGGACGGCGTTGTACGAGCTGGGGGAGAAGTCCGCGACGAGCGCCAGGAATCCCGCCGGGGCGAGCCAGACGGGCAGTGCCCCCGCCCGCCACAGCCCGATCGCCAGGACCACCAGGCCCAGATCGAAGGCGAGCAGCCGGGCCGCCAGGATGATCATCGCCGCGACGCCGTCGGAGATGGTGTCGTTGGCGGACGCGGCCACCGCGAGGTTGTCCGCCGTGGCCAGATCCCGGATCGCCAGCAGCAGGAACGGGTGG
The DNA here is from genome assembly GCF_053593375.1 of Streptomyces sp. NPDC002309. Lineage (NCBI taxonomy): Bacteria > Bacillati > Actinomycetota > Actinomycetes > Kitasatosporales > Streptomycetaceae > Streptomyces > Streptomyces sp. NPDC002309. Next base: position 29,149 of record NZ_JBSFCI010000006.1, read on the forward strand.
GCGACCAGTGCGAGGGAACCCGTGATCGCCATGGCCCCGCCGATCCGCACCGCCGTCCGGCCGCGGCCGGAGACCGCCGGCACCAGTCCGACCAGTCCGAGCACGAACAGGGCCGCGCCCGTGAACGCGAGCAGGTCGGCGGCCAGGAAGCCCCCGGCGTGGGCGGCGATGAACCGGATCTCGTCCTGCGCGGTGGTCGTCGTGTCGCGCGGGACGACGAGTTCGGACACGAGCCCGAACAGCGGCGCCGCGGCGAGCGCGGCGTAGGAGAGCGCGGGCGCGCGCCAGGTGCGGTGAAGCATGGTTGCCTCCAGTGACTGTGGCCGGTCGGCCCGGCACACCGACGAAGGTGTCAGCCGGCGCCGCCCAGCGCCCCGGCCCGCGGTACCGAGGGGCTCACCCCCCGGTCGGAACTCGCAGGGCCCGAACCGGTACCACAGGGGGAGCCGCGTTCGATCACGTCCGCCCTATACTCGCCACCGTGTTGGCCAGTCGAAGACGGCTCGAACTCCTCCTGGACATGGTTCCCGCGGCACTGCTCTGCCTGTTGGGCGTGTTCGAGGTCATGGACGCGCCGCTGAATCCCGAAGCCAGGCCGCAACACCTGCTGGCTGTGGTCGTCACGACGGGCGCGCTCGCCGTCCGCCGGCACCACCCGCTCACGGTGGCCCTCGGCGTCGCCACGGCCATGGCCCTGACGGCACTCGGCGCCGAGCCCTCCGACGAGGTGGCGGTGCTGCTCGCACTGATCGTCGCCGTCTACAGCGCGGCGGTGTACCTGCCCCTCGTCCGGCTGGCCGCCGCGGTCGCCGCGAACTCGGCCGCCCTCGTCGTGGCGATCCTGAACGACCCGTCCGACTCCGACCCCGGCAACATCGTGCCGACGATCCTGCTGTTCGTGGCGCTGCCCGCCGCCGTCGGAGCCGCTTACCGGCGCCGGCGCACGGCGGTGCAGCAGCTCACCGTCCAGGCCGCGGAACTGCGGCGCACCCGTGACGAGCAGGCGCGCCGGGCCCTGGTCGCCGAGCGCCAGCGCATCGCCAGGGAACTGCACGACCTCGTCGCGCACGCGGTGAGTGTGATCGCCGTCCAGGCCGAGGCGGGCCGCGGGATGCTCACCACCGACCCGGCCACGGCGGAGCGGTCGTTCGCGGCGATAGCGGACGCCTCGCGCGGCGCCCTGGTGGAACTGGCCCGGCTGCTGCGACTGCTCCGGGACGACGGGACACCGGCCGACGGCGCTCCCGACGAGCCCGAACCGCGCGAGCCGCAACCGCACTTCGACGATCTCGACCGCCTGGTGTCCACCATGGACGCCGCGGGACTCACGGTGCGCGTGACCATGGAGGGCCGGCCGCGGCCGCTCGACCAGGGCGTCTCCCTGTGCGCCTACCGCGTCGTGCAGGAATCGCTCACCAACGCGCTCAAGCACTCCGCCTCCGCCACGGCCGATCTGAGGCTGCGCTACGACGAGGACCTCCTGGAGATAGAGGTGCACACGGCGACCCCCGTGGCCTCCTCCGGGGACGGCGGCACCGGTAAGGGGCTCGTCGGCATGTGGGAGCGCGTCGTCGTCTGCGGCGGCAGCATGACGCTGGACGTGGCCGCCGGGTTCACCGTGCGGGTCGGACTGCCGCTCGCGGTGGGGGTGTCGGCATGATCCGGGTGGTGGTCGCCGACGACGAGATGCTGATCCGGCACGGACTCGCCGCCATCCTCTCCGGCGAACCGGACATCGAGGTGGTCGCCCAGGCCGCGGACGGGGTGGAGGCGCTCGGCGAGGTGCGACGCACCGATCCCGACGTCGTGCTGATGGACATCCGGATGCCGCTGCTCGACGGTATCGAGGCCACCCGCAGACTCGCCCGTACGGCGCCGCGCAGCCGGGTCCTCGTGCTCACCACGTTCGATCTCGACCAGTACGTCTACCACGCGATGCGGGCCGGGGCCTCGGGCTTCCTGCTCAAGAGCGCGCCCCGGGCGCAGCTGACGGCGGGGGTGCGCACGGTCGCCGCGGGCGACGCCCTGCTGGCCCCGGTCCTGACCCGTCGTCTGCTGGAGGAGTTCCTCAGCGGGCCGCCGCCGGACGGCGCGGGGCAGCCGTCCCTGGACGACCTGACCCAACGGGAGCGGGAGGTGCTGCGGCTGGTCGGCCGGGGCATGTCCAACACCGAGGTCGGCACGGTGCTCTGCCTCGCGGAGAGCACCGTCAAGACGCACGTGGGCAACCTGCTCGCCAAACGCGGACTGCGGGACCGGGCCCAACTCGTCGTCCTCGCGTACGAGTCGGGACTCCTGCGCCCAGGACGCTGACGCGGTAGGTCACTGACCCGCGGGCGGTTGTCCACCGGAGCCGGGAGGCGGCAGTCCCGCGCCGCGGTCCGTCGGCTGGTCGGCCGGTCCGGAACGCCCGCTCCCGGGCGGGCTCCTCAGTGCAGGACGCGCAGTGCGCCCGGCAGCACCCTGGCCGTGACGGGAAGGACCGCCTCCACCTCGCCGTCGGCGCCGTAGGGGATCTCCCTGTCCGCCTCGATGCGTATCTCCTTGCCCTGGACGACCGTCACCTGGGGCCGGTCGACGTGGGTGCCCTTGTCGAGTTCCTTCATCAGGGCGAAGAACAGCCGACGCGGGGCATCGCGGATCATCACCACGTCCAGCAGGCCGTTGTCCAGCCGGGCGCCCGGGGCCACGAGGCGGGCGGAGCCGTAGTAGCCGGAGTTGGCGGCCACCGCGGTGTAGCCGGAGTAGGCGTGTTCCTCCCCGTCGACGGTGACCCGGTAGCGGGCGGGGCGCCAGGTGCTGATGGCGCGCAGGGCCCCGGCGTAGTAGGAAGCGGTGCCGCGCAGCAGCCGGGCGCGGTTGGCATGGCGGTTGGCGAGCGCGTCCACCCCGGCGTAGACGCTGCCGAGGACGACGGTGCGGTCGTGGACGGCCGAGGTGAGCTCGATCGTGTCGACGGCACGCGGTGCGGCGTGGAGCAGGATGCCGGCCAGGGCCTCGGCGTCGTCGGGCAGCCCCAGGGCCCGGGCGAAGTCGTTGCCGCGCCCGGCGGGGATGACGCCGAACACCGCCTCGGTGCCGCTCAGCGCGCCCCCGATGCCCCCGGTGATGCCGTCGCCGCCGACGGCGAGGACCACCCGACCGCGCTCTCCGGCCCGCCCGGCGAGCTCGCGGGCGTGGGCGAGGCTGCGGCTGTACTCGGTCTCCAGTCCGGCGCCGGCCTCCCGCAGCAGCCGGGCCACCTTGAGCAGCGCCGCGGCGCCGGTCGCTCCGCCCGCGGTGGGGTTGACGACGGCGGTGAACTGTCGCATCGATGTGCCTCCGGGCTGACGGTGGTGACGGTGGTGAAGGGCCGGTGCCGAACTGGTGCCGGGCTGTCGGCCGACGAAGGGACGGGCCGCGGCGGCGGGTTCACTCAGTGGGCAGCAGGACGCCCGGGTTCAGCAGGCCCTTCGGGTCCAGCCGTCGCTTGACGGCCCGCAGTGCCGCGACACCCAGCTCCCCGGCCTCCCGGACGTACCAGTCGCGGTGGTCGGTGCCCACTCCGTGGTGGTGCGTGATGGTGCCGCCCGCGTCGAGGATCGCGTCGTTGGCGGCGTGCTTGGCGCGCGTCCAGTGCGCCACCGGGTCGGCGCCCTGGGCGGAGACGACGGTGAAGTACAGGGAGGCGCCGTTCTCGTAGACGTGCGAGATGTGGCACATCACCAGGGGCGGGGTGCCGCCCTCGGTGAGCGTGCGGGTCAGCGCCTCACGGACGGCGTCGTACAGACCCGGCAGCCGCGACCAGTAGGCGGCGGTCTCCAGCGTCTCGGCGAACGCGCCCGCTTCGAGGAGCGAGTCGCGCAGGTAGGGCGCCGAGTAGCGGCCGTGCGCCCAGCGCTCGCCCGGCTCCGCGCCCGCGAAGGTGCCGCCGCAGTCGGCGAGGACGGCCGCGGCGTCCGCGCGGCGCCGCGCGGTGTCGTCCTCGGTGCCCTCGAACCCGACCACCGCCAGGCATCCGGCGCCCTGTTCCGCGGCGGCGGAGCCGATGGCGTCCGGCTGGGCGAGGCCGATCAGCGTCTCGGTCTCGTCGGACAGCCGCAGGACGGTGGGGCGCGGACCGTCCTGGGCGAGCCGGCGCAGGGCGGCGGCACCCGCGTCGAAGGAGGCGAACCGCCAGCCCTCGTGGCGTCGTACCTCCGGGACGGGCCGGACGCGGACGGTCACGGAGGTGATGACGCCGAAGGCGCCCTCGGAGCCGAGCAGCAGCTGGCGCAGGTCGGGTCCGGCGGCCGAGCGGGGGGCCCGGCCGGTGTCCAGGGTGCCTTCGGGCGTGGCGAGGGTGAGGCCCAGCACCATCTCGTCGAACCGGCCGTAGCCCGCGGAGGCCTGTCCGCTGGAACGGGTCGCGGCGTAGCCGCCGATGGTGGCCCACTCGTAGGACTGCGGGAAGTGGCCCAGGGTGAAGCCGTGCTCGGAGAGCAGCGCCTCGGCCTCGGGGGTGCGCAGGCCGGGTTCCAGCGTGGCGGTGCGGGAGACCGGGTCGAGGTCGAGCAGGCGGTTCATATGGCGCAGGTCCAGGGCGACGAAGGGGGTCCGGCCGCCGGGGACGAGTCCCCCGACGACGGAGGTGCCGCCGCCGAACGGGACCAGAGGCAGGCCGTGCTCCGCGCAGGCGCGGAGCACGGCGGCCACCTCGTCGTGGCTTCGCGGCAGGACCACGGCGGCCGGCGCGTCGGCGGTGTCGCCGTCGCGGATGCGCAGCAGGTCCGGGGTGGACTTGCCGCGGGTGTGCCGTACGCGGGTCTCCGTGTCCGTGCGGACCAGGTCCTTCCGGTCGCCGACCGCGCGGAGCAGTGCCCGGTGGGCGGGGCCTTCGAGGCCGGGCGCGGCGATCTCGGCCTTCTCCAGCGGTGCCGGGGCCGTGGGATGGGGTGTGACGCCGAGCCAGTCGCGCAGCAGCCCGGTCACGTCGTCGGGCAGCGGCGTCGCCCTGGCCGGGTCGCCCCAGCCGTTCCACAGCATGTCCATGCGTGTCGTCCTCACACAGTTCTCGAGGGTGTGCCGCCGGAGCGGGTCCGGGCGTTACACTGTTACACATGACGCCTATTCGTCACAATGGATCGGTTCCGCAGAACTCCTCCGACACCGACGTGGTCCTGGACGCCGTGCGGGACTGCGTCCTCGCGGTCGGCGTCCGCCGCACGACCATGACCGACGTGGCCCGCCGCGCCGGCGTCTCCCGGATGACGCTCTACCGGCGCTCGCCCGACGTCCGCACCCTCGTCGGCGATCTGATGACCCGTGAGTGGATCGCGGTGGCCATGGACGCCATGCCGGAGAGCGGACCGGAGGCGAGCACGCGCGCGACGCTGGTCGACGGCCTGGTGGCGGGAGTGACGGCGTTCCGGGCCCATCCGCTCTTCCAGAAGATCGTCGACGTGGATCCCGAACTCCTCCTGCCCTACATGCTGGACCGTCGAGGCGCGAGCCAGGAGGCACTGCTGGACCTGCTGGCCGACGCCCTGCGCACGGGGCACGCCGACGGCTCCGTGCGCGAGTCCCCCGCCGAACTCCAGGCGCGGACCGTCCTGCTGATCCTGCAGTCCTTCGCCCTGTCGCTGCGCACCATGGCCGACGAGGACGACGCCGACCTGGACACCGCCGCCTTCCTGGCCGAACTGCGCACCGTTCTGGAAAGGACCCTCACCCCATGAGCCCGACCAGCAACCCCGCCGCCGGAAGCTCCCTGTCCGCCGCGCGGCGCATCCGCGACCTGGCCGAGGCCACCGACGGCCGTGTCGTGGACGTGCTGGTGGTCGGCCTCGGCGCGACCGGTGCGGGAGTCGCCCTCGACGCCGCGGCCCGGGGCCTGGACGTCGTCGCCGTCGACGCCCACGACCTGGCGTTCGGTACGTCGCGCTGGAGTTCCAAGCTCATCCACGGCGGGCTGCGCTACCTGGCCTCCGGGCAGCTCGACGTGGCCCACGAGAGCGCGGTCGAGCGCGGCGTGCTGATGGAACGCACGGCGCCCCATCTCGTACGCCCCCAGCCGTTCGTGCTGCCCTTGACCGCGCTCGTCTCCCGGGGACAGGCCGCCCTGACCTGGGCCGGACTCCGGGCCGGAGACACCCTGCGGCTGACCGCCCGCACGGCCCGCGCGACGCTGCCCGCCCCGCGTCGGCTGACCACGGTCGAGACCCGGCACATGGCCCCGGCGCTGCGCCCGGACGGGCTGCGCGGCGGCCTGCTGTCCTGGGACGGGAAACTCACCGACGACGCCCGCCTGGTGACCGCCGTGGCCCGCACGGCCGCCCGGCACGGCGCCCGCGTCCTGACCCGCGTCCGGGCCCTGGAACTGACCGGTTCCGGCGCCCGCGTCCGCGACGAACTCACCGGCGAGGAGGGCGAGATCCGCGCCCGCGCCGTGGTCAACGCCTCCGGCGTGTGGGCGGGCGACCTGGTGGACGGCATCCGGATCCGGCCCTCTCGGGGCACCCACCTCGTCCTGCGCTCCGAGCACATCGGGCCGCTCCCCGCCGGTCTGCACATCCCGGTCCCCGGTGAGACGAACCGCTTCGTCCTCGTCCTGCCCCAGGACGACGGCCGGGTCTACGTCGGTCTGACCGACGAACCCCTGGACGGCCCCCTCCCCGACGTCCCCGAGGCCCCCGAGGCCGACGTCGGCTTCCTGCTCGACGTGCTCGGCTCGGTGCTGGACACGCCCGTCGGACGGGACGACGTCGTCGGCGCCTTCGCCGGACTGCGCCCCCTGCTGGACACCTCGGCGACGCCCGGCACGGCCGCACGCACGGCGGACATCTCCCGCCGGCACGCGGTACTGACCTCACCGGACGGCGTGGTCAGCGTCGTCGGCGGCAAGCTCACCACGTACCGGCGGATGGCCGAGGACGCCGTGAACGCCGCGGTCGCCGCCCGCGGCCTCGCCGCGGGCCCCTCCCCGACCGCGTCGCTCCCGCTCGTCGGAGCCGCCGCGCCCCGCGCGCTGGCCGGGTTGCGGGCGCCCCGCCGCCTGGTCCAGCGTTACGGCACCGAGGCACCGGCGGTGCTGGCCCTGGCCGGGGGCGACGCGCGGCTCGGCGAACCGCTCCTGCCCGGCCATCCCGTCACGGGCGCCGAACTCCTGTGGGCGCTGCGCCACGAGGGCGCCCTGGACGAGGCCGATCTGCTCGACCGGCGCACACGCATCGGACTCGTCCCCGCGGACCGGGCGGAGGCGCTGGAGACCGTACGGGGTTTCGTCGGAACGGCGTTGGCGACAGGGCACTGAATCGATATCGGACGGGGCGGCCCCCGATGTGCGGCCGCCCGTTCCTCCGGCACCGCGGACGCATGGCTGCCGCGGGAGTCGTCCGCCGACGCTCCGGGCGCCCATGGCCGCCGCCGACGGGCACGGGGGGCCGCCGTCGGCCCGGGCGCGGGGCCTTGCGCCCGGGGCCGTAACGTAGGACGGGCACGGCCGCGACGGACGCCCGGGGAGCGGTGGACCGACCTACCCGCACCCCTCGGCCCGCGACCGCACGCTCCACTCGATCGCCCGTCCCGGAAGGAAGCGCGCCCGTGCTCACGTCGTACGCAGCCCACTTCGACACCCCCGCCGGCTATCTGGACTTCGCACGGTTCGGCCCGCCGTCGCGGGACGTCGTGGCGGCCACCGCGCGTGCGATGGACGAGTCCGCCCGTGCCGACCACACCACCGTGGACGGCCTGATGCGGGCCGATCGGACGGCACGGGAGAGCGCGGCCCGGCTGGCGGGCACGGACCCCGGGCACGTCGTGCTCCTGCCGAACGCGTCCACCGGACTCTTCCATGCCGCCCTCGGCATGCGCGAAGGCGTCGTCCTCGCGCCGCGCTCCGACTTCCCCTCCAACCAGTACCCGTGGCGCCGCGCCGCGAGCCTCGGGCGGGTCACGCCCCGCTGGCTCGACCCGGCGCCCGGCCAGGGCGTCGACCCCGACCTCGTCCGCGGCGCACTGACCGACGACACCGTCGCCCTGTCCGTCAGCGCCGTCGACTTCCGTACCGGCTTCCGGGCCGACCTGGCGGCGCTGCGCGAGGTGATCGGCGAGGACCGGCTGCTGATCGTGGACGCCATCCAGGCGTTCGGCGTGACCGACATGCCCTGGGAGGCGGCGGACGTCCTGGTCGTGGGCGGCCAGAAGTGGCTGCGGGCGGGCTGGTCCACGGGTTTCGCGGCCCTGTCGGACCGGGCGCTCGACTCCCTGGAGCCGGTCCTCACCGGCTGGACGGGCGTCGAGGACGTCGGCCTCTTCGACGGCGCGGAGCATCCGCCCGCCCCTGATGCCCGGCGGTGGTCGATCACGAATCTCAGCCCGGTGGCGGCAGCGGCCTTCGCCGCGGCGCTGGACGTCGTGGAGCGGCACACCGTCACCGCGATCGAGAGCGCCATCGAGGCGCGGGTCACCGAACTCGGCGAGGTCGTCGAACGGTTCGGCGGACGCGTCCTCTCCCCGGCCGACCCGGCGCGGCGCGGCGGCATCCTCTCGTTCGCGCTTCCGGGCCGCGATCCCGCGCTCGTCGCCAAGGCCCTGCAGTCCGAGGGGGTCACCGTGACGGCGCGCACGGACTCGCTGCGGCTCTCCCCGCACGCCTCGACCCCACCGGAGACGTCCGAGCGGGTCGCCGCCGCACTGTCGTCGGCGCGCGGCTGACCCTCTCGTTGCGCCGCACACGGCGGAGCGCGCGGCTGACCCTCTCGTTCCGCCGCACGCGGCGGAGCCCCGGTGCTCGCCGCCAGGTGCGCGCCCCGTGGCGGGCGGGCGCGAGCGGGTCGCCTCCGGCGCCGCACGTCATGGCACCGATCTGACCCGGTGTTGTGATTAACTGCCTGTCACGGTGCGTACGCCCTCGTCGTCCGGTGCAGGAGGAAGCCGATGAGCCGCCGGGACGAGCCCCGCACGCCGGAGCCGGAGCGAGGCCCCGCCGGGGGAGGCGGAGCCGATGCCCTCACCCGTATCCGCGCCGGCCGTCCCACGCTGCCGCCCTCCGAGCGGCGGGTGGCCGACGCGGTGATCGCAGACCCGGCCGGAAGCTCGGAACTCTCCATCGGCGTGCTCGCCGAACGGGCCGCCACGTCGCCCGCGACCGTGCTGCGTTTCTGCCGGACGCTCGGCTTCGGCAGCTACCCCCAGCTGCGGCTCGCCCTGGCCGCCGCGGTCGCGCACGAGCGGGCGGTGGGCGGCGAGCGGTCGGCGCTCGGGACGGACATCGATCCGTCCGACACCCTGGAACAGATCGTCAAGAAGATCTTCTACAACGAGGTCCGCGCACTCGACGAGACCGCCCGCGGCGTGGACCCGGCTGTCCTCGCCCGGGCCGTCGACGCCATCGCCGCGGCCCGGCGCGTCGACATCTTCGGTGTCGGCGCCAGCGCCTTCGTGGGCCAGGACCTGCACCAGAAGCTGCACCGCGTCGGCCACATCGCGTTCGTGTGGACGGACGTCCACGCCGCCCTGACGGCGACCGCGCTGCTGGGCCCCGGCGACGTGGCGATCGGGATCTCCCACTCGGGGGAGACGGAGGACACCGTCGAGCCGCTGGCCGCGGCCGCCGCCCGGGGTGCCACCACCGTCGCGCTCACCAACTTCCCGCGGTCCGCCCTGGCGGAGGCGGCCGGCCTGGTCCTCACCACGTCCGTGCGTGAGACACCGTTCCGTTCGGGCGCCACGGTCAGCCGGATCGCCCAGCTGGCCCTGATCGACTGCCTGTTCGTCGCCGTGGCGCAGCGCTCCTACGACGCCTCCGCGGCGGCACTTCAGGAGACGTACGCCGCCGTGCAGCGGCGCCGTCGCCGTCGCCCGTAACACCCTCGCCGGCACGTCGGCCGTTCGCCGGTCCGCTTCCCGCGGCGGTCCCGCATCCCCTTCGCTCAGGCCCCCGGGTGCCCCCGTCCGCCCCGCGCCCCGGCCTGCCCGCACCTCGAATGTAATTTAATTACATCTCACACATCCAGTCGTAAGTTATTGACATAACTCGACGGCGATCCTGATACTCCCGTGACCCACCGTCGTCCCGCGCCGAACCGGCGGCGCCGCCGAGGAGCCATGAGCCACCCCACCGCCTCCGCCCCGTCCGCCCCCGCTCCGCAGCACCCCTCCGACGAGCGTCTGGCCGAACTCCTCGCCTCGTGCGTCGGCGACCCGGCCCGGGTGACCACCGCGCTTCCCCGCCGGATCGCGGCGGCCCACGACGCCTCCCCCTACCTGTTCACCCCCCTCGCGGTGGTCCGCGCGGCGTCGGCGGGCGAGGTCGGCGCGCTGATGGCCGGGGCCCGCGCGGCCGGCGTCCCGGTGACCCTGCGCTCCGGCGGCACCAGCCTCGCCGGTCAGGCAAGCGGCGACGGCATCCAGATCGACGTCCGCACGCACTGGCGCAACGCGGAGATCCTCGACGACGGGCAGCGGGTGCGTCTGCAGCCCGGACTGACCGTCCGCCAGGCCAACGCCCGGCTCGCACGGTACGGCCGCCGACTGGGCCCGGACCCGGCGAGCGAGAGCGCCTGCACCATCGGCGGTCTCGTGGCCAACAACTCCAGCGGCATGAACTGCGGCACCCGCGACAACGCGTACCGCACCATCGAGTCCCTGCGTTTCGTGCTGCCCTCCGGCACCGTCGTCGACACCGCCGACTCCGACGCCGACGCGGCGCTGCGGGCGCGCGAGCCCGAACTGCACGAGGGGCTGCTGCGACTGCGGGAACGGGTGCGCGGATCGGACGCGTCCAGGGCCACGGTGGAACGGCTCTTCGCGATGAAGAACACGATGGGGTACGGACTGAACTCCTTCCTCGACCACTCCGCCCCGGCCGACATCCTGGCCCGGCTCATGATCGGCAGCGAGGGCACCCTCGGCTTCGTCGCGGAGGCCGTCTTCCGCACGGTCCCGCTCCTGCCGCACACCGCCACGGGACTGCTCGTCCTGCCGGGGCTGGCCGAGGCGACCGACTGCCTGCCCGCGCTGCTCGCCGCCGGGGCCCGCACCGTGGAACTCCTCGACGCCGCGTCCCTCAGGGTGGCGCAGCGGTCCGCGGACCCGGTGGAGGCCCTGCGCGGTCTTACCGTCACCGGCCACGCGGCGCTGCTCGTCGAGTTCGCGGAGGACGACGCCGAGGCGCTGGAGCACACCGTCGCCGCCGCCCGGCCGGCACTGCGGCTCCTGCCCACGGTCACCCCGGCGGCCCTCACCCGTGACGTGGGGGAGCGCAACCGGCTCTGGAAGCTGCGCAAAGGGCTGTACACGGCGGTCGCCGGCGCGCGCCGTCCCGGAACGACGGCCCTCCTGGAGGACGTGGCGGTGCCGATGGAGCGGCTCACCGCCACCGGCGAGGGCCTGACCGGCCTGTTCGCCCGGCACGGCTACGACGACGCGGTGATCTTCGGCCACGCGCGGGACGGCAACCTGCACTTCATGCTGACCCAGGACTTCGACTCCCGCGCCGAACTGGACCGCTACGCCCGCTTCACCGACGACATGGTCGACCTCGTCCTCGGAGCGGGCGGCACGCTCAAGGCCGAGCACGGCACCGGCCGCGCCATGGCGCCGTTCGTCCGGCGCCAGTACGGCGACGAGCTCTACGAGGTGATGCGCGAGCTCAAGCGGCTGTGCGACCCGCACCGGCTGCTGAGCCCCGGGGTCCTGCTGGACGACGATCCCGAGGCGCACCTCCGCCATCTGAAGAGCGTTCCGGAGGTCGACCCGGCCGTGGACGCCTGCGTCGAGTGCGGCTACTGCGAACCCGTCTGCCCCACCGCCGACGCCACCACCACCCCGCGTCAGCGCATCGCCCTGTTGCGCGAGATCGCCCTCGCCGACGCGGCGGGCGACGACGAAAGGCGCCGCGCCCTGGAGGACGACTACGGCTACGCGGCCGTAGGCAGCTGCGCGGTCGACAGCCTGTGCGTCACCGCCTGCCCCGTCCACATCGACACGGGAGAGGTCATGAAGCGCCTCCGCGCGGACCGGCACGGCAGGACGGCCCAGGCCGTCGCCGACCGGGTGGCGCGGCACTGGGAGGGCACGGTCGCGGGCGTCCGCACGGCGCTCCGGGCGGCTCACGCCGTCCCGTCGCCCGTCACGCGGGCGGCGACCCGGGCGGCGCGCGGACTGGGCGCCGGGGACCTGGTGCCCGAGTGGAGCGACGACATGCCGCGCAGCGGGCCGGACCGCCCCGCGCCACGGCGTCCCGCCGCCGCGGAGGCCGTGTTCTTCGCCGCGTGCATCGGCAGTCTCTTCGCCCCCGAGGAGGACGCCGGACGGACCGCGGGATCGGCGCACGCGTTCCTGCGCCTGTGCGAACGGGCGGGGGTCCCCGTCGCCGTGCCGGAGGGACTGGGCGGCATGTGCTGCGGCACGCCCTGGCAGTCCAAGGGGTACACGCGGGGCCACCGCACCATGGCGGCCCGCACGCTGGACGCCCTGTGGGCGGCCACCGACCAGGGCGCACTGCCCGTCGTCTGCGACGCCTCCTCCTGCACGCACGGCCTGGAACGGCTGGCGGACGCGCTGCCCGAGGAGGACCGCGCCCGCTACGCGGCCCTGCGCTTCGTCGACAGCGTCGCCTTCACCGCGGACCGCCTGCTGCCCGCGCTGCCTGGCGCACGACGCCTGGAGTCCATGGCCCTGCACCCCACGTGCTCGACCACCCACCTGGGCGCCGACGACGCGCTGCGGACCGTGGCCGCGGCCCTGAGTCAGGACGTCACCGTGCCCGACTCCTGGGGCTGCTGCGCCTTCGCGGGCGACCGGGGACTGCTGCATCCCGAGGTCACCGCGGTGGCCACGGCGCGCCAGGCCGCGGAGATCAACAGCCGGTCCTACGACGCCTACGCCTCCTGCAACAGGACCTGCGAGATCGGGATGACCCGCGCCACCGGGCGGCCCTACCGGCACATCCTCGAACTCCTCGACGAGGCCACCGCCCCCGTCGTGTCCGGGATGTGACCCAATGATCGCCTACGGAGTCTTGACGCGACCCCGCACCGAAAATATGTTTCATGTCGCCGGAGCGAAGTGAAAGAAAATTTCGTCGCTGTCTCTCGTGTCACACGGACCGGCCGACCCCGCTCCCCGTCGCGTATGACGGAAACGCGCAGATTCACCGAAGTCCCCCCCGCCATGCCCCGAACCACAGGAGCCGTGAACGTTCATGTCCACCCAAGACGCCGTCGGGAACGGCCTGCTGCGTGACCAACTGGCCACCATGGCCACGGAGGCCTACCGCCCCGACCTGGCGGAGATCGACCGCCTGAGCACGCTGGACATCGCCCGCCACATGAACGCCGAGGACGCGACCGTCAGCGCGGCCGTCGCGGACCGGCTCCCCGAGATCGCCGCCGCGATCGACGGCATCGCCGAGCGGTTGGCCCGGGGCGGCCGGCTCGTCTACGCCGGGGCGGGCACCGCCGGACGGCTCGGGGTGCTGGACGCCTCCGAGTGCCCGCCCACCTTCAACACCGACCCCTCGCAGGTCGTGGGCCTCATCGCGGGCGGCCCGGCCGCCATGGTCACCGCCGTCGAGGGTGCCGAGGACTCCGAGGAGGGAGCCCGTCAGGACCTGGACGGACTCAGGCTGACCGCCGACGACGTGGTGGTCGGCATCTCCGCGTCGGGCCGCACCCCGTACGCCGTCGAGGCGGTCCGCCACGCGCGCTCCCTCGGCGCGCTCACCGTCGGGCTGTCCTGCAACGCCGACAGCGCGCTCGCGGCCGCCGCAGAGCACGGCATCGAGGTCGTCGTCGGCCCGGAGACCGTGACGGGCTCGACCCGGCTCAAGGCGGGCACCGCGCAGAAGCTGGTGCTCAACATGTTCTCCACCATCACCATGATCAGGCTCGGCAAGACCTACGGGAACCTGATGGTCGACGTCCGCGCCTCCAACGAGAAGCTGCGGGCGCGCGCCCACCGGATCGTGGGCCTGGCGACCGACGCCTCGGACGAGGCCATCGCGGCCGCGCTCGCGGCCACCGGCGGCGAGGTCAAGAACGCCATCCTCATCCTGCTCGGATCCGTCGACGCGACGACGGCCGAGCGCCTTCTCCAGGACGCGCACGGACACCTGCGCAGCGCCCTGGAAACAGCCACCGCCTGACGCACCAGCCGATACTCACAGCAAGGCCGATCTCATGGCGAACGAGAACAAGTACCAGGACACCGCGGCCGCGATCCTGCCCCTCGTCGGAGGAGCGCAGAACGTCACGACGGTGGCCCACTGCATGACCCGGCTCCGGCTGGGCCTGCGTGACCGCAGCCTCGTGCAGGAGGAACAGCTCAAGGCGCTGCCCGCGGTGATGGGTGTCGTCGACGACGACACGTACCAGATCGTGCTCGGCCCGGGCACCGTCGCCCGTGTCACCCCGGAGTTCGAGACCCTGGTCGAGCAGGAGCGCGCCGCCGCTCCGGCGGCCGGCGGCGGCCCGGACGGCGCGTCCGTGACCGCCGACGACCTCGCCGCGCAGGGCGCGGCGCTGCGGGCGGAGCGCAAGGCGCAGAACGCCACCCCCTTCAAACTCTTCCTGCGGCGCATCGCGAACATCTTCGTGCCGCTGATCCCCGCGCTCATCGGCTGCGGCATCATCGCGGGCCTCAACGGCCTGCTCATCAACCTGGGCTGGCTGCCCGGCATCACCCCCGCGCTCGCCGCGATGGCCTCCGGGTTCATGGCTCTGATCGCCGTGTTCGTCGGCTACAACACGGCGCAGGAGTTCGGCGGCACGCCGATCCTCGGTGGCGCCGTCGCCGCCATCATCGTCTACGCGGGCGTGGCCAACGTGGAGGCGTTCGGCCAGGCGCTCTCCCCGGGACAGGGCGGTGTGCTCGGCGCCCTGGGCGCGGCGTGGCTTGCCGTGCAGATCGAGAAGTGGTGCCGTCGCTGGGTCCCCGTCTCCATCGACGTCCTGGTCACCCCGACCATCACCGTGCTGGGGGCCGGTCTGGCCACCCTCTTCGGTCTGATGTTCCTCGCCGGTGAGGTCTCCACGAAGATCGGCGAGGCCGCCAACTGGCTGCTCTCCAACGGCGGCGCGGGTGCCGGTTTCATCCTGGGCGGCCTGTTCCTTCCGCTGGTCATGCTGGGCCTGCACCAGGCACTGATCCCGATCCACACGACCCTCATCGAGCAGCAGGGCTACACCGTGCTGCTGCCGATCCTCGCGATGGCCGGCGCGGGCCAGGTCGGCGCCGCGATCGCCGTCTACTTCCGGCTGCACCGCAACACCTCGATCCGCACGACCATCAAGTCGGCGCTGTGGCCGGGCTTCCTCGGCGTGGGCGAGCCGCTGATCTACGGTGTGTCCCTGCCGCTGGGCCGCCCGTTCATCACGGCCTGCACCGGTGGCGCCTTCGGCGGCGCGTTCGTCGGACTCTTCAACCAGCTGGGCACGGACGTCGGTTCCACCGCGATCGGCCCGTCGGGCTGGGCGCTCTTCCCGCTGCTCGACGGTGACCACGGACTCGGCCGGACGGTGGCGGTCTACGCCGCGGGCCTGGTCGTCGGCTACCTGGGCGGCTTCATCGCCACGTACTACTTCGGCTTCACCAAGACGATGCTCGCCGAACTCAACGTGGCGCCCGCGCAGTCCGCGCCGGACGCCGCCGCCGCGGCGAAGCCGTCGGCGAGCGCCGACGCGGACCAGGCCGCTGCCGCAGCGAACGCGCCGGCAGGCGTCCCGGTGCGCTGACGGTCGAGAGCCGCAGGAGCAGCCGCGGGGTGGTCACCGTTCAGTACGACGGTGACCACCCTGCGGCGTTCCCCGCCGACGAGGCGAGCGGCACGGCGGTCAAGCCAGCCTCTTGAACAGATGGACGTCCTCGGCGCCGCCCGGGATTCCCGGCGTGCGGCCGGTCTCCGTGTAACCGTGGCGCCGGTAGAAGTCCGGGGCCTGGAAGGTGAACGAGGACACGCAGGCACGGTCGCAGCCGCGCCGGAGCGCCTCCTGCTCGGCGGCCTCGAGGATCGAGGAACCCCACCCGTCGCGCCTGCTCCGCTCGCGGATCCAGAGCATCTCGATGCCGAGCAGGCCGCCCCAGGTCCAGGCGGCCAGACCACCGATCAGCTCGCCTGCGTCGTCGAGCACCTTCACCGACAGGGAACCCTGGTCGGCCGCCGTGGTGCCGGTGGCCGGGAAGTTGATCTCGTCCAGGCCGCGGGAGAGGCGCTCACCGAGCTCCGTGTCGCGCCCGCCGACGCTGAGCGTCCCACCGGTGTGATCATCCGTCATGGTGCGGAGTGTGGCACAAGCCCCCGATCGCCCCGCCGGTCCGGCCGGGGGAGCGCATGCAATCCAGTTAGGTAAGGCGAACCTAACATCGGATAATGTTCCCTGTGCAACCGACCATCTGCGGGGCACGCACAGCTGGGAGCAGTCTTGCCGCACACGACCGACACCGCCGGGAACCGGCCTGACGGCGCCTCCGAAGAGGGCTGGGTCGGGCTCGGCTCGCATGAGGAGCTGCGTGAACTGCTCGGTGAGCCCTGGCCCGTGGTCATCGACAAGGTGCACGACCGGCTGACCGAGGACGACCTGGACATCGTCTCCCGCTCGCCCTTCTGCCTCCTCGCCACCTCGGACGCGGACGGCAACTGCGACGTGTCGCCGCGTGGTGACGCGCCCGGCTTCACCCATGTCCTGGGTCCGCGCACCATCGCACTGCCCGACCGGCCGGGCAATCGCCGTGGCGACAGCTTCCACAACATCCTCGGCAACCCGCACGCCGGTCTGCTCTACCTGGTCCCCGGCGGCAAGCAGGTCCTGCGTGTCAACGGCAGGGCCCGCATCCTCGCCGACGCGCCCTTCTTCGACGCCATGACACGTGACGGGCGCCGTCCCCGGCTCGCGCTGGTCCTGGACATCGACGAGGTCTATCTGCACTGCCCGCAGTCCCTCAACCGGGCGGGGCTCTGGAAACCGGACACATGGATCGCGGGTTGAGGCCACCCGTCCCGACGGGGGATGCGGTCCTGGGATGGGGGCGGTATCGGTGAACGCGAGAGAAGCGTGTCGAAAAGCATAAAAAATGATCGCTCCTGGCATGCTCTGCCATGGTTTGTCGGCATCGAGTGATGCTGACGCGGTGACCGTGGACCGGGTGCGCGGGAGGCTGTTCGTGGCGGTGCGTCAGATCGAGGTGCTGGAAGCGGAGGACGGCGACCCGGGCGCGCACGGGCCTGTGGACCGAGGGGGACACCGACCGGGGCGGAGCCGGCCGCCGGTGTGGAGCGGGGTCCCGCGGGCGCTGGTCGCGGCGTTCGTCCTGATGGCCGCAGTCGTCGTCCCCGTCGTCGCCCCGGGGCCCGCCCGGGCCGTGCCGCCAGGGACCTACGCCTTCGTCACGAACTTCGTCGACGACACGGTGTCCGTGATCGACACGGCCACGAACGAGACGGTGGCCACCGTTCAGACCGGTGCGGGTCCGTCCGGCGTCGCTCTGTCGCCGGACGGCACGCGTGTCTACACGGCCGACAGCGCCAACAACACGGTGTCCGTGGTCGACACCGCCACCGACGCGGTGGTGGCCACGGTCGACGTGGGCAACACCCCGCAGCAAGTGGCGCTCTCACCGGACGGCGGCACCCTCTACGTCACGAACTTCAACGACGACACGGTGTCCGTGATCGACACGGCCACGGACGAGGTGGTCGACACGATCCCCGTCGGCAACCTCCCGATCGGGCTCGCGGTGTCCCCGGACGGCAGCACCGTCTATGTGGCCAACAGCGACGACGGCACGGTCTCGGTGATCGACACGGCGACGAACGAGGTCGTGGACACCGTCCCCGTCGGCGTACTCCCGGCGGCGGTGGCGGTGTCACCGGACGGCGAGACCGTCTACGTCGTCAACGAGGCCGGCGACTCGGTGTCGGTGATCGACACGGCCACCGGTGCCGTGGTGGACACCGTCCCGGTCGGCGACGCACCGCAGCAGGCGGCGGTGTCGCCGGACGGCGGCACGGTCTATGTCACCAACGCCCTCGACAGCACGGTGTCGGTGATCGACGCGGCGACGAACGAGGTGAGCGGGACCGTCGCCGTCGGCGCGGACCCGCGCGGGGTGGCGGTGTCCCCGGACGGCGGGACCGTCTACGTCACCAACGCCGAGGACCACACGGTCTCGGTGATCGACGCGGCGACGAACGCGGTGGTGGACACGGTCCCCGTCGGTGACTTCCCGGTCGGGGCGGCCGTCGGCGTGGTGCCCCTCTCGGAGGAGGCCCCCGCGTGGACGCTGCTGAAGATCACCACGAGCGGGTCGTTCGTCGCCGGCGAGCGGAGCAGGTACCGGCTGCGCGTGACGAACACGGGTGAGGGGCCGACCGATGGCGGCACCGTCACCGTGACCGACACCCTGCCGAAGGGACTCAGGGCCGTCGGCTTCTCCGGCTCGGGCTGGACCTGCACCCGCACTCCGCTCGCCTGCGCCCGCGACGACGTCCTGGAGCCCGGCGAGAGCTATCCGACGCTGACCCTCACGGTCGACGTCGCCAGGAACGCCCCCCAGCGGGTCACCAACAAGGCCGTCGTCACCGGCGGCGGCACCACCGCCACCGGCACCGCCACCACGACCACGACGGTCACACGCCCGGCCCACAAGGCCGCGCTCCGGCAAGGGCCGCGCCCGGCGGACGGCCGCCCCCCGCGCGACACGGCACGGGACGAGCGGGCCGGATGACCGGGTGAGGTGGGGCTCCGCAGCGGAGTCCGTGACCTCAGCTCGCTGGAACCGAAACACCACGTGGTGTGCCGGATCTCGGCGGCCCACGCCGAGCAGGGCGCCCGGAACGCACGTCGGCAGCCCGCGATGCCCCGCGCCACGACACCGTCCCGGCAGCACGGGGCGGGCCCCCGGAGACCCCGAAGGGAACTGCGATGACCGCACCGCCCGAGCCGGTACCCGAACCGGACACCGCTCTCAGCGCCCGTGACCTCTGGTACGTCGACCCCTGGCACACGGCGGTGCACTTCGCGGTGCTCAACCGCGGGGCCGGCCGGGTGCGCGGACGTTTCACCCATCTCGCCGGGACCCTGGTGCCGGGGAAGGACGGGCTCAGCGACACCCAGGTGGAGGTGATCATCGAGGCGGCGAGCATCACCACCGGCGTCGTCACCCGCGACAACCACCTCAGGTCCGCTTTCCTGGACGTCGAGCACCACCCCACCATCCGCTTCCTGTCCGACCGGCTGACCCGCACGGGTCCGCTCCACGGTGTGCTCGGGGGCAGTCTGGAGGTCCGTGGCAGACCGTTCGCCACGGAGCTCGCCGTGCACTGGGCCGGGACCGCCCAGGACCCGTTCCGCGCCGAGGCGCGGCATCTGGCCTTCTCCGCGACCGGACGCCTCTCCCTGACCTCGCTCGGTCTGGCCCAGGATCTGCTGCCGGGTCTGCGCATCCCCGGTCTCGGCGACACACTCGACCTGACCCTCGACGTCGTGCTCGTGCCGTACGACCCGACCCCGATGCTGCGGGACATCCCCGTCGGCTGAGGCCGCCGAGGCCGGGGCGGACGAACTGGCAGGACTTCGTGAGGTGTGCCTCGTGGTCCTGCTCGGGTGCCTCGGCGCCGAAGACGCGGTAGGTGCTCACGGCGGTCCGGGCCCGCTCGACGACCTTCGAAGGTGCCGGCTAGTCCGTCGCCTGCGTGCAGACGATCTCGTCACGAGGGGTGTAGTGCGTGCGGAACGGTTCCCGCTTCACTTCCCGGCCGCCGTCGCGGAAGACCCGGTCCACGGTGACGTCGAAGCCCTCGAGCGGAGTCTGCGGCACGCACTTCTCGTCGTCGCTCACGTGCCTGGCGGGCTGCCGCACGTCGGAGCGCGGGCCCTTGACCGCCGTGACCTCGTCGTACTTCTTCGTGCCCAGGAAATTGACGGTCACCGAGGTGTCCGTGGACTCGGCCTGGATATAGAGGGCCCTGCCGGAGTCGTTGGTGAACCTCAGATCGAGACTGCCCCAGGCGACCGTCGCCTCGCGGCCCTCGGGGTAACGCTCGATGTAGAAGGAGTGGGCGCCGTACTCGACGGGCTTGACGCCCGCGAAGAACATCGCGTTGAAGACCGTGGTGGCCACGGCCGACACACCACCGCCGGGCGCCTTGGTGAACTTGCTGTCGAGGATCATGATGCCCTCGACGAAGCCGTTGGCCTGGGTGCGCTCGCCGACGGTGCGGTTGAAGCTCCAGGTCTCGCCGGGCATGACGACGGAGCCGTTGATCAGTTCCACGGCGCGGCCGATGTTCTTCGTGCGATAGGGGGCCGCTTCGAAGTCGACGGTGAACGAGGACATCGACTCGGTCAGTCCCAGGCGCGCCGCGTTCGCGCGGGTCACCTCGGGCTGGATCAGCCGCGCCGCCACCTCGCCGGCGCGGGCCGCGCCCGACTCGGTGAGCAACGGCATAACGGCATCGCCCAGGGCCTTGTCGGTGACCTGCACGCCGGGGACGGCATCGGCGGCCACCACGACCTCGCCGCCCTGGAGCGCGAGCCGGGCGTTCTCGGGCCTGACGGGGAGGGTGTTCAGGGTCCCGGCCACCGCGGGCGCGGCACGCAGGCCCTTGGCGTCGAGTTTCGGCACGAGCCTGCCGGCGGCGTCCGGCCGCATCGTCAGATGCTCGCCCAGCGTCGCCGGGGGGATCGTGAACCGCTTGTCACGCACGGTGAGCGTGAGGGGAGCCGACATGGCGGGCCGCGCGAACTGGCGCACCGCCCGACGCACCTCCTGCGCCGTGACCGTGGGCTTCGTCTCGCGTGCGGGCAGCACCGTGACCGAGTCCGCCGAACCGCGCTCGAAGGGGATGCGCAGGGCGCCTGTCGCCGCGTCCGTGTCCAGCGCGTATCCGGAGTGCGGATCGGTCGGCTCGACACGGCCGGCGGTGAAGGAGACGGAGCCGTTCAGGACCGCCTGGTCGAGGGTCTTCGCCAGCTTCCCGAGGGTGACGCGGGCCTTGGCCTCGTCGATCTGCACGACCGGCTCGACATCGCCGCCCGAGCGGAACAGTCCGCCGATCACGCCGATCGGATCAGCGCCGTTGAACGTCGCCCGCGCGAGCGTCTCCTGGACGTCGAAGGAGAGCCCCGCCTGCCGCGTGTCGACCGTGCCGGTGCGCTCGCCGACCTTCACCGCCAGCTTCCGCGGGCCGATCGTCGCGAGGTGTCGTTCCAGTTCCCGGGTGGCCTCCGCGTGCGTCATGCCGCCGATGTCCAGTCCACGCACCGTCGTGCCCGCTTCGATCTCACCGCCGGTGATCAGGAGCCCGGCGAGGTACAGACCGCCGATGCCGACCGTCAGCGCACCGCTCGCCAGGGCGACGGGCGGGAGAGAGGCTATCCGGGGGTGCATGGGTCTCCTGAACGATCGACGTGACGTCCCGCGAAGCCGTGGCGCGCACCGCGAGAGCAGTCAGTCAGGTTACGCCCGTGCGGGGGCAAAAGGTGTACCGCACATCACGTCCCACGGGGTACGCCGGTCATCCGGTCGACGAACCCCGGCACCCGGCACACCGAGATCCGCGAGGGTGAGTCGTCGGACGCCGCGCCGGCCGACGGTCGTGTTCGGGCCCTCGGGGCCCCGTACCGCTCGGCGAGACCATAGGCGCGGCGATGCCCCCCGACAGGTGAGGGGCCCTCTTGCGAGGGCCCCTCCGTCGTCTGTGGGAGTGCGCGGGTCAGCGGACCGTGCGCGCCGCCTTCTCGATCACGCGGGTGACGGCGTCCGGGTGGGACACGGTCACGGCGTGGGAGGAACGGACCTCCTCGATGTGGGCGCCGGCCCGCTTGGCCATGTAGACCTGGAGCTCACGCGGGATGATCCGGTCGTTGGTTCCCACGACGGCCCAGGAGCGGATGCTCTTCCAGGCCGGCTCACCGGACGGTTCGTTCAGGGCCGTGCCGGTGCCGGGACGCTGGGTGACCGCCATCAGACTGGCGGTCCGCGCCGGGACGTCCGCGCCGAACGCCTGGTGGAACTTGGACTGGTCGATGAAGAAGTCGTAGTCCTTGGAGCCGTCGGGGTTGGTGATCGGGACGGGGCGCAGCACGTCGCCGATGACGCTGCCCTCGAACTTGCTCACCAGCGCGTTGGCGCTCTCGCCCTTGTCGGGGAGGAAGGCGTCGGCGTACACCAGCGCCTTGACGTTGTCGGAGCCGTGGGCGGCGTTGCTGATCACCGCTCCGCCGTAGGAGTGCCCGACGAGAACCACCGGTCCCTCGATGGTGGCCAGCAGGCTCTTCACGGAGGCGGCGTCGCTGCTCACACCCCGCAACGGGTTGGCCGCGGCCACGACCGGGTAGCCGTCCTCCTTCAGCTCCTTGATCACGCCGTTCCAGCTGGAGGAGTCGGCGAACGCACCGTGGACGAGCACGACGGTCGGCTTGGGGCCCTTGTGCGAGGTCGTCTTGGCCGCGTTCGCCGGACCGGCCGTCGTGGCGAAGAGGCCGGCGGCGACGGCGGCCGTGGCCGCGAGGGTGAGAGGGGTGCGGACACGCCGGTAAGGCAACTGACGGTTCATGAAATGCCCTTTCGAGGCAGTGGGTTTGCGCCATGTCCGGAAGGATGGACATGGCTGCGGTGCGGCATTCGCTGCCGCAGATCATGGGGATGCGGACCCTGGGAGCCGCGAACGGGAGCCTGTCCGGCGCTCCGCCGGCGGTGAGCCGCGGCAGGCGATCGGCTCGCTCGAAGCCGCTCGTGGTGACCCGCAAGGTCCGCGCGCTGGCGCGAGAGTCAGGAACAGCTGGGGCGATGCGGGTACTTCATGCGCTGCGGCCGGGCAGCGCCGTCCTCTCAGCCGCCGTGCAGGACGGTGCGCAGGGTGTGAACGGCCTGCTCCACCGCGGCCGACGTCGCCCGCGTGGGCCGCAGCGGGTTGAGCGTCATGAAGTCGTGCAGGGTGCCGTTGCAGCGGATGCTCGTGGTGGGGACGCCGCGCCGACCGCCGGCTCGCGCACCAGGCGGTCGTGCGTGGCGGCATTGCCGAGGACCCAGCCACCACCGTGCACGTGGAGGACGGCCGGCAGCGTGTCCTGGCCGCCGACCGGCTTGACGATGCGCACCCGCACATCGCCCACCTCGGCGGGAACCGTGACCCACTTCTGCGCCACGTCCGGCTTCTCCACCGGAGCCGCCTGCACGTCGTCCAGGACCTTCCGGGCACCCTCTGGACCGAGCTCGTACAGGAACGGCGGGTTGGATGTCGCGTCCGCGAGCTCCAGTGCTGCAGGTTCCAGCACGGGTTTCGTCATCGCTGCACTCCTTGGATCGACAGGTTCGTACCTGCTTTCACCCTCATGACAAGGGAAGTGCGAATTGTGTGACAGATACCTGAGTGCACCTTTTGGTGGGCGGAAGTGACGGCCGCGGGACCGAGTGAGCACCTCGTATGGTTGGCATATACAGGTATCCCCGCCACGCACGCCGGCGTGCATGGATCACCGTGGCAAAGGAGCGAACACATGCCCCCCAGACGAGTCCTCATCACCGGCGCTTCCAGAGGCATCGGCCGTGCCCTCGCCGAGCAGCTGGCAGGAGAGGGCCACACCCCCGTGGGCATCGCCCGCAGCGCACCGCGAACCTTTCCCGGTGAGTTCCACGAGGCCGACCTGTCCGACCGCGCGGCCACGGACGAGGTCCTGGGCGAGGTGCTGGGCGCGGGAGTCGTCGACGCCGTGGTCAACAACGTCGGGATGGTACGCCCGGCGGCCGTCGGCGCGGTCGCCCTGTCCGACCTCGACGCGGTGCTCGACATGAACGTGCGCACCGCGGTCCAGATCGTCCAGGGTGTCCTGCCCGGCATGATCGAACGGTCCTGGGGCCGCGTCGTGAACGTCACCAGCCTGGTCACCCTGGGACTGCCCGACCGAACGTCCTACGGTGCGTCCAAGGCCGCGATGGAGTTCCTGACGCGAGGCTGGGCCGGAGAGCTCGCGCCCCGCGGGATCACCGTCAACGCCGTGGCCCCGGGCCCCACCGAGACCGAGCTGTTCCGCGACACCAACCCGCCCGGGTCGGCCTCGGCCGCCCGATACCTGGCGAGTGTGCCCATGGGACGGTTCGGACGCCCGGACGAACTCGCCGCCGCCATCGCCTTCCTGCTCTCCGAGAAGGCGGGGTTCATCACCGGCCAGGTCCTCCGTGTCGACGGCGGCGCGAGCATCGGCCGCAACAGCGCCTGAGAACGGACCTGTCGGAGCACTCGCCCCCACCGCGAGCCGCGCCCAGCACCGCGTCACGCCCGCGCCGTCGCCCGGCGGCGCTTCCGCTGTCACCATGCACCCCATGGACGACGACGACCGCGCGGGGCTCGTGGTGGAACGCGCCGACACATCGGACTGGGCCGCGTTGGCCGCGATCGATCCCCTCGCGGCGGCGGGCGACCGCGCACGACGGGACGCCGTCCGGCGCTGGTGCGAACACGGCGCGGTCCTCGTGGCCCGAGGCCCGTCCGGGCCCGTGGGCTACGCCGTGCTGGAGTACACCTTCTTCGAACAGGGCTTCCTCTCCCTGCTGATGGTCGCCCCCGGTGCCCGCAGGCGAGGTGTGGGATCCCGTCTCCTGGCCGGCGTCGAAGCAGCGTGCACCACGGCGAAGCTGTTCACCTCGACCAACGTCTCCCACCACCCCATGCAGCACCTGCTGCGACGCGCCGAGTGGCGCCCGGTCGGATTGGTCCACGGCCTCGATGAGGGCGATCCCGAACTCTTCTACCTCTGCCCGAGCCCCCGTCGGCCCTTGTCGCGGTTTTGACATGGCGCATTCGTGCCACCTGAAGGGCGGTGACACGTCAGGTGGCACGGCGCATGATCTCGGACAGGTCGTGGAACCCCCGGTTGACGAAGGGTTTTTGCTCATGGCACCGAACCGCCCACCGGCGTTCAGGACTTCAGGGTCGACGCCGGTCGCCGACGAGGTGCCGAGCACGGGTCGGCCGACCGTCCCCGGTCCGCGTTCCGTCTCGGACTGACCGGCGGCATCACCCTCGACTGAGGCCGACCGTCGCAACACTCGGCCTCGAACGCGGCAGCGGCTCGCCCGACGGCGGCAGCGCCCCGGACCGAGCCCGGCAGCACCCCGGATGTCGACGCCGGATGCCGTGCGCCCCATGAGTCCCGTGTGTGACAGGCCGGTCGGCACCGCCCTGACTCCGACGCGGGAAATGACGAGGAAGGCTGTAACCACCCATGAGACGCATCCGCCTTTGGGCGGTGATTTCGATGTCGGCCATGGTGACGACGGGCGCGATCACGCCCGTCGCCGCCCAGTCCCCGCCCGACGCCGACTCCGCCAGGCCGGCATCCGACGCCCGCACGAGCACCGTGCGGTTGATCACCGGTGACCTGGTCACCGTCAGCGAGGCGCCGGGCGGCAGGAAGACCGCCTCGGTGCAGCGCGCGCCGGGGCGCGAGAACGTCTTCTTCCAGATCACCGAGGACGACGGCGGTCTGACCGTCCTGCCGTCCGACGCGGCGCCGCTGGTCCGCAGCGAGCGGCTGGACGCGGCGCTCTTCGACGTCGCCGCCCTCCTCGCCCAGGGCTACGACGAGGCGCGCACCGACGCGCTGCCGCTGATCGTCTCCGCGCCCAAGGGCACGGCCCGTGCGGCGGCCGAACGGACGGACAGACTCGCGGAGTTCCATGAGGGCTCCGGCGAGCCGCGGAACCTGCCGAGCATCGACGCCCAGGCACTGCGCGTCCCGGACCAGGACCTGGCCTCCTTCTGGAAGCAGCTCGCACCTTCGGCGGACGCGTCCGTCGCGAGGGCGGTCGCGGCGACCCCGAAGATCTGGCTGGACCAGAAGGTACGTCCGACGCTGGACCGCAGCACCGCGCAGATCAACGCGCCGGCCGCCTGGGCCGCCGGCCACCACGGCGAGGGCGTCAAGGTCGCCGTCCTCGACACCGGGGCCGACCAGACCCACCCCGACCTCGCCGGCCGTGTGTCCGAGGCCAAGGACTTCTCGGGCAGCGGCTCGACCCGGGACCGCTTCGGGCACGGCACCCACGTCGCCGCGACCGCCGCCGGCAGCGGCGCCGCCTCGGACGGTCTGCGCAAGGGCGTCGCTCCCCGCGCCGACCTGATCGTGGGCAAGGTCCTCGGCGACGACGGCTACGGCTCGGAGTCCCAGGTCGTCGCGGGTATGGAGTGGGCCGCGGCCCAGGGCGCCAAGGTCATCAACATGAGCCTGGGCGCGGACATGCAGACCGACGGCACCGACCCCATGAGCCTCGCCGTCAACGAACTGTCCCGCAGCAGCGGCGCGCTCTTCGTCGTCGCCGCCGGAAACAGCGGCGGGCGCGGCGACATGACGGTCGGATCGCCCGGCGCCGCCGACGCCGCCCTCACCGTGGGTGCCGTCGACCGCGACGACTCACTCGCCTCGTTCTCGAGCCGCGGCCCGCGCTACGGCGACAAGGCCGTCAAGCCCGACATCACGGCTCCGGGCGTCGGCATCGTCGCCGCACGCGCCGTCGGCACGACCATGGGCGCGCCCATCGACGAGCACTATGTCGCCGCCGACGGAACGTCCATGGCGACGCCGCACGTGGCCGGCGCGGCCGCGCTGCTCGCCGGGCAGCACCCTGACTGGAGCGCGCAGCAGCTGAAGGACGCGCTGATCAGCACGTCCCGTACCGTGTCGGGCCAGTTGCCGACCCAGCAGGGCGGCGGGCGCGTCGACGTCAAGGCGGCCTTCACCGCGCCGGTCACCGCCACCGGCACGTTCGCGATGGGCCCCTTCGACCGGGACGCCTCGCCGGTGGAGCGGGCCGGTGTGATCCGCTACACCAACCACGGTGACGCCGAGGTGTCGCTGGACCTGCGCGCCGCGCTGGCCACCAACGGCGGCAGGGCGCTCCCCGCGCAGGGACTGACGCTGGGCGCGGAGACCGTCCGGATCGCGCCGGGCGCGACCACCGAGGTACCGGTCGGCGTCGACCCGGGCAAGGCGGGCCGAGGCTCCTACTACGGCTACGTCAGCGCCACGTCCTCCGACGGGGTGTCGGTGCACACCACGGTCAGCCTGGTCGTCCGTGCCCCGATGCACGAGGTCACCATCGAGTCCTACGGTCCGGACGGGCAGCCCGCCGGCTGGAACGTCATGGACGTCTTCGGGGGAGACACGGACGTTCAGTTCGTCAGCTGGGACCCCATGGTCTTCGCGGTCGAGGAGGGCACCTACCAGTTCGCCGGCACCATGCTGGACTTCAGCGTCCGCGAGACCCGGCTCATCCACGCCGTGGAGCCCGAGGTGAGGATCTCCGGCGACGCGACCGTGACCCTGGACGCGCGCAAGGCCAAGCCGGTGCGTGTGCGCACGCCCATGCCCGCCGAGCGCCGCAACAACGCGACGTTCCAGTCGTACCGGAAGATCGACGGCGCGGAGATGGCGCACAACATCTACTTCGAGGACGGCGGCGGGGCGGTCGACCTGTACGTCACTCCCACGTCCAAGGTCACCGAGGGCGAGTTCGAGTTCAACACCCGCTGGGAGATGACGGCTCCTCAGATCAGGACCGAGGTCCGCGGCGCGGACTTCGACCTGGACCCGTACTACCTCGGTCGCTCCACGCCCTTCGACCCGAAGGGGGAGCGCCTGACCGCCGTGGACGCGGGGACCTGGGAGAACCCGGACCTGCGGCCGGGCACCGTGCGGGGCAAGCTCGCCGTGATCCGCGACGACACCGCCTCCGCCGAGTACGAGCTGGCGGAGAAGGCGGCGCGGGCGGGCGCCAAGGGCGTGCTGATCGTCCTGCCCGAGGGGCTGGTGGCCTGGACCCGCTGGCGGCCGACGGACACCCGCTCCGCCGTCCCCGTGATCCGGGTGACGGCGGCCGACGGGGCCGAGCTGCTGCGGTACATGAAGGGGCACAAGGCCCTCGTGGACGTCTCCGGGACGGTCGAGAGCCCCTACCTGTACGACATCAGGGCGATCTGGAAGGACAACATCCCGCAGGACGCGACCTACACCGTCTCCGACCGCAACACCGCCCAGGTGAAGGCTTCCTACGCCGACAACGGCGCGCTGGACTGGACGGCCGAGCAGCGCTTCAGCTGGCGTCCCTTCTCGAAGGTCGCCCTGGAGACCACGCGCGCGGTGCCGACCGGTATGACGCGGTCCGAGTACGTCAGCTCCGGGGACACGGAGTGGCTGCACCACGTCGACTTCATCACCAGCCCGTACGCGGACTTCGCCATGCGCTCGGGCCTGCACGACGCCCCCCGCACCTACAGGGCGGGCGAGAAGGCCAAGGAGGAGTGGTACAAGGCCGTGGTGCGGCCGTCCATCCCGAAGGGCTGGACCAACCCCTCCGTGCGCGACGGTGATGTCCTGAGCCTGGCGATCCCCGAGTTCACGGACGCGACGGCCGGCCACTGGGCCCGCAAGCAGGCTCCCTCCCCGTGGGGCGTCGGCGGGGCCGGAGCGCCCGGGACGATGGACGAGCCGACCTACCCGGGCGGTGACACCGTGACGGCCGTCCTCCACCGTGACGGCAAGGAGGTGGGCCGTGCCGGCGCGGCCTGGGGCAACTTCCCGGTTCCCGCAGGAAAGGCCGACTACCGGCTGGACCTGACGACGGAACGCCTCACCGACTTCTGGCGGCACGGCACGCGCACCGCCACGTCGTGGACCTTCCGTTCGGACACCGCGACCGAGAAGACGCTGCTGCCGCTCCTCCAGATCGACTACGGGGTCGGCACCGACCTGTGGAACAGGGTCGACGGCGGGAAGCGTCATGAGATCGACCTCACCGTCCGGCATCAGGACGGGCTCGCCGTCCCGGCGGGGGTCAAGCTCAAGGTCGAGGCGTCCTTCGACGACGGCAGGACCTGGAAGGGGCAGGTCCGCACCAAGGACCGCGGCCACAACCGGTTCACCGCCACCGTCGAGTCGCCCGGCGACCACCGGCAGGGCGGGTACGTGACCCTGCGGGTCACGGCCTCCGACAAGGCGGGCAACACGGTCCGGCAGACCGTGGAGCGGGCCTACTCGATCGGTCGATGAGCGTGAGCCTCCGCGGGGCGCACCCCGCGGAGGCTCCGCCTGGTCTCACCCGCCCGCCGGGCCGGAGTCACTCCGGCCGGCGGGCGTTCTGCCGCGGGGTGTCGCCACGCCCCACGAGGTCCACCGCTGCCAGGAGCACCGGTGCGAGCGGGTCAGCCGACGGAATCCGGCACATGACGGGACGCGGCCGCGGCCGCCGCGGCCCGGCTGACCAGGTCGGCCTCGCGGCGGGCCCGTCCCGTCGTCTTCCAGGCCAGCATGCGCAACGCGACGGCGGGGGCCGGCGGAAAGACACCCAGCTGCCCGAGCATGGCGATGTCGTCGCGTACGGCCTCGTGGCCCGTCACCTTGCCGTCGCGCACGTGGAGCACGTGGATCTGCTCGAAGTCGATCTCGCGTCCCGTGGGTGGTACCGCCTGGTCCAGGGCGCCGTCGCGGAAGGTGACGAAAGCGCCCGTGTGACGGCCCTGCATACGCAGCCGCACCCAGACCTGGTCGTCGGCGACGGCCATCCCGAGAACGGGGAACCGCAGGTCGGCGAAGGCCGACCGCATCCACGCGCCCGAGGCCAGGACGCCGGCCGGCCCCGGGAGTGAGCAGGCGGCCGGCGAAGCGGCGGCCTCTCGGTTGCGGAAGTCCTCCGCCACCACCTCGGCGGCCAGCGCCGCGTCACCGGTCACGAGGACGTCGAAGAGCCCCTGTGCCAGTTCGGTCGTGTTCATGCTCACGTCGTCGGTCCTTCTCGTGTACGTGGTCGTGCCAGGTCGGCGGGTACCGGCCGATATTGAGGTTACAGAGCGCCTAATGAATAGTTCAAACAGCCACCTGGATGGCTACAGTGGCGCCATGCCTGCCATGCCCGCCAAGCGCGCCTACGTCTCCCCCCTGCGGGAGCAGGCTGCCGTCCGCACCCGCGAGGTGATCCTGGAGCGGGCAGCCGAACTGTTCGCCGACCGGGGATACGGCCGCGTGACGGTCGCGGAGATCGCCGCCGCCGCCGGTGTGTCCTCCAAGACCGTCTTCGCCAGCGTCGGCAGCAAGGGCGACATCCTCGACAAGATCGTCGACCGGGGGGTGGCGGCGTCCGGCTACGAGCGGGCCATGGAGCACGTCCTGGGCCTGCGGACACCGGAGGCGGTCCTGGAGGCGCTCGCGCGCGGCACGCGCGTCGGCAACGAGAGCCAGTTCACCGCCCACGAGGCGATCCGCAAGGCTCTTCCGGTCCACGAGAGCGCCGACGGCCTGTGGGGGAGGGCGACGGCAGCCTACCGGGAGGCGCTGCGCACGACCGCACACCACCTGCACGGCCTGACACCGCCTCCCCGCTGTCCGGCTGACCGGACGGCGGACCTGCTGTGGCTGTGGTTCGGCCCCACGGGCTGGCGCACCCTCGTGGTGGAGAGCGGCTGGACCTGGGAGGAGGCCGAGAAGGCCCTGTACCTCACGGCCGTGGCGGCGCTCTACCCGGCCGTCGACAGGTGACCGGGACGAACCGGCGTCACCGGGGCGGGATCGCCCGCAGGCTTCGCCGGTAGACGGTGAACACGGTCAGCAGGAAAGCGGCCGGCGGACCGACCAGGAAGACCCAGGGCCACATCAGGCCGCTCACCGTCTCCGGCACGTCGAAGAACAGGGGGAGGAGCGCCAGCACGGTGACCGGCACGATCGACAGGAACATCGCGCCGACTCCGCACCCGAGGGCGGCCTGCCGGGCCGTGGTGCGGTCGATGTGGACGGCCGCGGCCGGGTCGGGTGCCCAGTCCGCACCGCGCAGCCGGACCCAGATCTCCTCGAGCACCGCGAACTCGCGCTCGACGTCGACGTGGCGGTCGTCGACGTAGGGCAGCACGAGCCTGCGTCCGTCCCTCCCGTAGGCACAGACGAGCACGTTCGCCGCGTGGCCCTGGGTGAGGGCGCCCGGGTTGGGTTCGACGCGCAGCTCCTGGAGGTCCTCCCAGGAAAGACGGCGGCGCAGGAGAATCCCGCGCACCCGCAGAGCCTTGACGTCCGCCGTCGTCGCGCAGCGCCGCGCGCTCCACAGGAGCCAGGCCAGGAGCGCGACCAGCAGGACGCCGCCGAGTGCCCTGGCGACGGGCGGCAGGTCGTCGAGGACCCAGAGGGAGATCAAGGCCGGAATCGCCCCGCCCGCTGACGCGGTGACCATGGCGCGTACCTGGGCCGGGCTGATCCGGTACTCGCGGGGAAGGTTTCCGGGGCCGACGTCCATCCGTTGTTCCCGTGCCCTCTCAGCCGACGCGAACAGCAGCGGGACACTCATGCTGCCCAAGCAACTCACCTGTGTCCAAGGCAAGTTGTGGGCTCGCTAGGCTTCCCGTTCCTGGGTGGCAGCGGCCGTCGGCCCGGTCGCGGGAGTCGGCCCGGGTCCACGCGATCGCGGAGAGTGAACCGAGCTACTAGCCTCTGACGTGTGGCTGTTGTCTTCCGTACCCGTCGGCTCACCGTCCGCGCGTTCACCGTGGCCGACGCCCCCGCCGCCTTCGCGATGTGGTCCGACCCCGAGGTGTGCCGGTTCACGGGCGATGAACCGGCCGCCGACATCTCCGTGGTCGTCGACGACATCGCCCGCTGGCGGGCGGTCGCCGCCCGGGGCCCCGGCTGCGGGTTCTGGGCGGTCGACGCGGACGGAGCCGGTTTCGTCGGCGACGTCTACGTGCGTCCGCTCGACGGCGACCCGGGCGAGTACGAGGTCGGCTGGCACTTCGCCCGCGCGCACTGGGGCCTCGGGTACGCCACCGAGGCCGCGGCGGCGACCGTCGCACACGCCCACGCCGCGGGCGTGCAACGCCTGGTGGCCCTGATCGACCCGGGCCACCGGGCCTCCCTGCGGGTCGCCGAGAAGGCCGGGTTGGTGAACGAGGGGCTCTGCGACCGCTACGCCCCCGGAGAGCCCCCGTCGGCCGTGTTCACCAGCACCGCCGAGCGGTAGCCGGGGGGCGTCACCTCTGCGGCACACCGCCGCCCCCGTGACCGCGAACGCGCAGTGCTCGCGCCCGCCCCGGGAACGCCGGGAAGCGTCCGTCGATCGTCTCGTGCTCGCTCACGGCGCCGGTCCGGCAGGCGCTCGGTGGACGTGCGGTCAGGCGAGGAGGGTCCGCGCGCCGCACCACAGGGGTGACGGGTTCAGGCGGCCGGGACGGCGGGTGAGCATCTCCTCGAAGAAGGCCATGGGGGAGGGGCGCCGGTCGAGGAGTTCCTCGACGTCGTTCAGATAGGCGCGGGTCTGCGCGACGGTTTCGGGGGTGTCCGGGAGGCCGCGGTCCCGCGGGCCGGCCACCGCGTCCGAGGGACGATCCGCCGGGCAGGGCCTAATGTCGACGACATGAGCGAAAAATCTGAGCGTTCCGTCGTCGTCGAGCGCACCGGCAGCGGCCGGTTCGTCGCGACCAACCCCCGCGGCGGAACCATCGCCTTCGGCACCGCCTCGGACGACGGTCAGGACACGGGGTTCACCCCGGTGGAGTTGTTCCTGGCCGCGATCGGGGGCTGCACGGCCGCGGACGTCGACGTCGCCACCGGTCGCCACGCCGAGCCCACCGGCTTCTCCGTGGCGGTGACCGGCGACAAGATCAGCGACGACCTGGGCAACCGCATGACGAACCTCGACGTCACCTTCACCGTCACCTTCGCGGACGACGAAGGCGCCGAGCGCGCCCGCGCGATCCTGCCCCGCGCGGTCAAGGCGTCCCACGACCGGCTGTGCACGGTCAGCCGCACCGTCGAGATCGGCACGCCCGTAACCACGACGATCAGGGACGCCTGACGTCCGGGAGCCCTTTGCGCGCCGCGTCACCTGCGCAGTGACGCGGCGTCCCCCATCACGACCACCGGATGCTCGTCCGGGTCGAGCGTCAGCAGCAGTTCCCTCATGTGCGGCTTCCTCAGGCTGACGCAGCCCTGCGTGGGGCCGTCGTGGTCGACGTGCAGCCAGATGCCGCCGCCCTTCCCGGCGCCGAGGGGACGGGTCCAGTCCAGTGGGGAGCGGCCGGGCTCACGGTTGTAGTCGATCGCGACGACGAAGTCGAAGGAGCCCGACAGCGGCTCGCCGAGGACTCCGGTGCCGTTGATCGTGAAGCCGGGCGACTGGTCGTACGGCAGCTTCGTGCCCGGGTCGGGCAGCAGTCCGCCCGCGTCGGTCAGGGTGAACACACCGATGGGAGAACGCTGATCGCCCAGGCGGTGGTCGTCGGTCCAGCCCTTGTAGGCGTTGTGCGCGGGCCAGGTCGCCCCCGGCCGCCACCCGGCCTTCGTACGGCGGAAGACGGTCACCTCCGAGTCCGAGGAGTTCTCGCCACGGCCGGTGACGAGGACGACCTGACGCGTCTTCCTCGGGATCTGGGCGAGTGTGGTGATCACCGCGCTCTCCGTGGGCGCCACGGCATGGCTGGCGGTGGAGACCACCACGCGCGCCGTCCAGGAGGAACGCGGTCAGCTGCTCTCCGACGACACCGACATCCTGCGGCGGCTCAGCGGCTTCGCCGCCGGCCACGCCGACTGGGACGGGGTCCGGGCGACCGTCATCGGCCTCTCCCGGGCGACCGACCGGCGGATAGCCGTGACCACCACGACCGGTCGCGTCATCGCCGACTCCGCCCCCGCGGGCTCCGGCCTGCCCGACCGCGCCTCGGCCACCATCGACCCCCTGCGCACCGACACCTACACCGAACCGGGCGCCCAGCTCTCCGGGGTGGACCCGCGAGCGGTGGGCCCCTACGCGCTCGACCGCGGCGAACGCCTGTCCGTCCGGAAGGTGGCCGAGCAACGTCTGGAGTGCATGCGGCGGTACGGCAGCGAAGGCACCATGCGCCAGCTCCCCAGCGGTCGCACGGAGGTCATCCCTGACGGCGGCGACGCCTCGGTGCCCCTGGGGTGCGCCGACGGGAAGATCAACATGCCCACCAGGACCGAGGCCGCGGCCTTGCGTGAATTCGGCGAACTGCTGCGGGACTGCTTCGACTCCGAGCACGACGCCTACGCCCACAAGTTCGCCGTGAGCATCGACGTCGTCACCAAGAACGGCAGGGATCCGGCATACCCGGGCGCCTTCTCGGCCGGGGACCGGCAGAAGGCCGGCGACTGCCTGTACAGCGCGCGCCGCACCCAACTCGACCCCTTCGTCGCGCCCCGGGCACTTCTGTACCTGGGCAGCCAGAACCAGCGCATCTCGGTCTTCGACCTGTCCACGGCCAACAAGGCCAAGATCGTCGGAGTGACGGCCGCGGTTCTCACCCTGAGTCTCGCCCTCACCGCGGCGGTCGCCGTCCGGCTCGTGCGCCCCCTGCGCGCCCTGACGACCGCGGCCCTGCAACCGCCGCAGCGGCACACACGTGTCCCCGTCACCACCAAGGACGAGACCGGACTCCTGGCCGCCGCGTTCAACGACCTCACCGCCCGCCGCGAGCAACTGGAGGCCCAGCGCAGGGCCATGGTCAGTGACATCGCCCACGAACTGCGCACCCCGCTGACCAACATCCGGGGCTGGCTGGAGGCCACGCGTGACGGACTGGTCGACGCGGAGCCGGACATCGTCGCCTCCCTGCACGACGAGGCCATGCTGCTCCAGCACATCATCGACGACCTCCAGGACCTCGCCGCGGTCGACGCCGGCACCTTGCAGTTGCACCGGGAACCCGTCCGTGCGGACGACCTCGTGGCCCAGGTCCTGGCCGCCCATCGCGGCACGGCCGAGGCAGCGGCCGTCGCTCTGCGCAGCCGCACCCGTTCCGGCCTGTGGCTCGACGCCGATCCGGTACGCATGCGTCAGGTCCTGGGCAACCTCGTCTCCAACGCCCTGCGGCACACGCCCTCGGGAGGCAGTGTCACCGTCACCGCACGACCGGAGGGCGACGAGGCGGTCCTGACGGTGCGGGACACGGGCGACGGGATCGCCCCGTCGGATCTGCCCCATGTCTTCGAGCGGTTCTGGCGCGCCGAGAAGTCCCGCAGCCGCAGTACAGGGGGCAGCGGACTCGGCCTGTCCATCGTCCGCCAGTTCGTCGAGGCCCACGGCGGAACCGTGACCGCCGAGAGCAGGCCCGGCGCCGGAGCAACGTTCACCTTGCGCCTCCCGGACGGCAGTCGGCCGAAGAGCGGTTCCGGAAACCGGGGCTGACCGCTCCGGCCCCCCTTTCGCGGACGGAGAAGAGCAGGGGCGGCCCCGTGTCGGCGACGCCCCTGCGATGGTGTGTGCCGCAGTGTTCACCCCGTGCATCACTGACAGTCACACACATCACGACGCATCAACATCAACGGAGCGTCCACTGGTCGCTGACCACGACTTTCCGTAAGAAAACGAAAGAAGTCAGCAAGTGCTGTTCCTCCTTGACCCCGCCGCACCGCGCGCGCGATCCGCGGTGCGGCGCGGTTCCGTCGTCCTCGCCCTGGCCACAGCGCTCAGCATCGGCGCCGGGATGGTGACGACCGCTCAGGCACTGACTCCCGGGAACCTGGCATCGGCTCCCCACGGCGCGCCGGCTTCGGACGCCCCTTCACACCTGATTCCGAGCACGCCCGGGCAGTCCATCGTCACCGACGAGGACCGCACGCAGATCGCCCCCGGTCTGAGCCTGACCCGCTTCGACCGCTTCGGCAAGGACGGGTGGGTGCGCGGGCAGGTGCTCGTCGCGGACCTGGCCGAGGACCGCCTGAGTGTCGACCACATCTCCTCCGGCACGGTCACCGGGAAGTCCCGCGTGACCGAGCAGGCCGAGCGCACCGGGGCCGTCGCCGCGATCAACGGCGACTACTTCGACATGAACGACACCGAGGCACCCGTCGGCGCGGCGGTCTCGCGCAAGGACGGCCTCGTCAACTCGCCCACCGAGGGCCGCAACCAGACCGTCGCCATCGGCGCGGACGGCATCGGGCGGCTGGCCCAGGTGTTCCTGGAGGGCCAGGTCACCATAGGCGGCACGAGCGGCCTCAAGCTGTCCGGTGTGAACTCGCCGACCCTGGCGGCCGGCGGTATCGGTCTGTTCACCGACCAGTGGGGTTCCGCGCCGCGCACCAAGCCCGTGAACGGCGCCGACCGGGTCGCCGAGATCTGGCTGCGGGACGGCGAGGTCACCGACGTGCGCACCTCCGTCAGCAGCACCCCGATTCCCGCCGGCACCACCGTGCTCCTCGGCCGCGACGCGGGCGCCGACGCGCTGGCCGGGCTCGTTCCCGGGGACACCGTCGACGTCAAGTACCGCCCGCGCGCCGACTTCGGCGACGTGGCGGTCGCCGTCGGCGGCGGGCAGGTGCTGGTCGCCGACGGCGTGGTGCGGCGCTTCACCGACGGTGACACGGTCACCGCCACCTCGCGGACCGGCGTGGGCTTCTCCGCCGACGGCCGCACCATGTACCTGGTCGCGATCGACGGCAAGCAGACCGACAGCCGCGGCATGGACCTCAACGAACTCGGCGCCTTCATGAAGGGCCTGGGCGCCGCCGACGCCCTGAACATGGACGGCGGCGGCTCGACCACCATGGCCGCCCGGCTGCCGGGCGAGGACACCACCGGACTGGTCAACAGCCCGTCCGACGGCTCGGAACGTCAGGTCGCCAACGGACTCGGACTGTTCGCGGCCCCCGGGTCCGGCACCGTACGGGGCTTTCGCGTACTGCCCGCCCTCACGGCGGACGGCTCCGACAAGGTCTTCCCGGGCCTGCGCCGTACCGTGCGGGCGCTCGCCCACGACGAGACCTACGCGCCGCTGCCCGCCGGACGGGTGCGCTGGCGCGGCGAGGGCGGCCGGATCTCGGTCGACTCCCGCGAGGACGGGACCGCCGTCGTCACCGGACGGCGCTCCGGCGACACCGAGGTGGTGGCGTCCTCCGGTCACCGGGCGGACGGACGGCGGAAGGTGACCGTGCTCGCGCCCGCCGTGCGGATCGCTCCGAGCAAGAGCCTGGTCGCGCTCGACGGCCCCGGCAAGGACGCGCGCCTGACGGTGACGGGCTACGACGCCCTCGGCGACTCCGCTCCCATCGAGGCGTCCGACGTCAAGGTCACCGGCGGTCAGGGCATCGTGTCGGTGCGGCCCGCGGACGACGCCACGTTCACCGTGCGGGGCCTGGTCGACGGCGCCTCCACCACGCTGCGCCTGACGGTCGGCAGGATGACCACCGACGTCGCGGTCACCGTCGGCCTGGCCGAGACGACCTTCGCGGATCTGTCCGACGCCGCCTCCTGGACCTCGGCGAACGACCGCGCACCCGGCGGATCGGTGGCCCCGGCCACCGGCCACGACGGTTCGCCCGGCCTGAAGCTGACCTACGACTTCACCAAGTCGACCGCCACCCGCGGTCAGTACGCCCTGCCGCCGCAGCAGATCGCGCTGCCCGGCCAGCCCCAGGCCGTCACCCTGTGGATCCACGGCGACGGCAACGGCGCCTGGCCCCGGCTGCAGTACCGCACCGGCTCGGGCGTGACCGCCAACCTCGACGGCCCCACGATCACCTGGACCGGCTGGCGCAAGGTGGAGTTCCCGGTCCCCGCGGGCACCTCCTACCCGCTGACGTTCCAGCGGGTGCGGCTGCTGGAGACGAGCGCCGCCCGCTCCTACACCGGCGAGGTCACGGTCAGCGACCTGAAGGTCAAGGTCGCCCCCGACGTGGAACTCCCCGTCCAGCCGAAGGTCGCCGATCCGGTCGTGGTGACCGACGGCACCGTCGACGACCGCCCGCTGCGCGTCGCCGTCATGTCCGACGCCCAGTTCGTCGCCCGTGACCCCGACAGCCCGCTGGTCGAGGCGGCCCGCCGCACCCTGGCGGAGATCGCCGAGGCCCGTCCCGACCTGCTGGTCATCAACGGCGACCTGGTAGACGAGGGGTCGTCGGCGGACTTCGCGCTCGCCCGCGAGCTGCTCGACGAGTTCGACGCCCTCACCGGCAAGCGCGTGCCGTGGCGGTACGTGCCCGGCAACCACGAGATCATGGGCCCCGGCTCCACCGACAACTTCGAGGCCGAGTTCGGCGACACCACCTCGGCGTTCGACGTCGAGGGCACCCGCTTCATCACGCTCGACTCCTCCAGCGGCACCCTGCGCGGCGGCGGCTTCGGCCAGTTGCAGATGCTGCACGACGAGCTCGCGGACGCCGCCCGCGACAGATCCGTCAGCGGCGTCGTGGTGTTCGAGCACCACCCCACCGAGGACCCGCTGCCGAACAAGGCCAGCCAGCTGGGCGACCGCAAGGAGGCGGACCTGGTGGAGGAGTGGCTCGCCGGCTTCCGGGCCGGGAGTCACAAGTCCGCCGCGTTCGTGGGCTCCCACGCGGGGGTCTTCTCCGCCGCCTCGGTGGACGGCATCCCCTACTTGGTCAACGGCAACTCCGGCAAGGGCCCGGCCGGCACGCCCGACAACGGCGGCTTCACCGGCTGGACGATGCTCGGCATCGACCCGAGGGACGGGCGGATCGGCGACCTGTTCGACGTCCCGACCGACGAGTCCGAGACGTGGCTGCGGGCGGAGGTCCACGCCCGTGCCGACTCGGTGGTGCTGAGCGCGCCCGAGAGCCTCGAAGCGGGCGAGCGGGCAGAGGCGTCGGCGACGCTCACGCAGGACGGCACCCGCACCGTCCCGGTGGCGTGGCCGGTCAGCGCCGACTGGACCGGCAGCCGTGTCGACGTGGTGGGCGACGACCGCGACCACCGCCGGCACGGCGGAGCGCCGGTCGTCTCCTACGACCCGGCCTCCGGGACGCTCACCGCGCGCCGTCCCGGCACCGCGGTGCTGCGGGTGACCGTGAACGGCGTCACCGCGGAGCGGACGATCACCGTCCGCCACCGCTGACCGTGCCCGCCGGGCGGAGGGCCCCCAGCCCGCCCGCCCGGCGGAACGCCGCCGACCGGTGTCCGCCGAGGTGAGGAGACTGGACCCTCAGCCGACTTCCGGCATTCACCTGCCGGGCCCGGTGTGATCGTCGCGGTTTCCTACCGTCGCCCCATGCCTCGTACCTCACGTGCGCCACGTTCACGCGTCGCGCTCCTGGCCACCGCGCTCGTCGCCGTGTCCCTTCCGACCCTCGCCTTCGCCGAGGGATCCCACCCGTCGGCCGACGCCGACGCGGGCCGGGTCGTCGTCTCCGCCGACTTCTCCGGGAGCACCCTGCCCCAGGGGTTCAACGCCGTGGAGGGTGCCTGGCAGGTGAAGGACGGACGTCTGTACGGCAGTTCGGCGAACTCGTCGCAGCAGAGCAGGATCACCTTCGGCGAGCACCTCGACGACTTCCGGATCGAGGTCACCGCGCGCTTCGAGTCCGTCGTCGACGCCGGCCGCTGGACCGCGATGGGCCTCGACATGCCGGCGAACGGCGCCGTGCCCTGGTCGATCGCCACGATGCGCAGCGGCACCACGACCGCCAACGGCCTGGAGTTCGCCCAGCGCACGTCCTCGAACGCCTGGAACGTCACCGACACCCACGCGGCGCCCTCCGCCGCGGGTACCGGCAAGGACGTCAAGATAGCCGCCGAGGTGCGCGGCACCAAGGCCGTCTGGTACTTCGACGGCAAGGAGGTCATGCGGACCTCCAAGGTCGCCCGCTCCGCCGACGGTGTCCAGGGTCTGCTGGCCAACGGTGCCACCGTCTCCTACGACGACCTCAAGGTGACCGAACTCCCGCCGCGGAGCTACATCCGCCCGGCCGGAGCGCCGCTGACCGTCATCGCCCACCGGGGTGCCTCCTCCGCCGCCCCCGAGAACACCCTGGCCTCCCAGGAGATCGCCCGCCGAGGCGGCGCCGACTTCATCGAGAACGACGTCCAGCCCAGCAAGGACGGCGTGCCCTACATCCTCCACGACTCCACCGTCGACCGCACCACCGACGGCACCGGTCCGATCCGCTCGCTGACCTCCGCCCAACTCGACGCTCTGGACGCGGGTTCCTGGTTCGCGCCCCCTTACCAGGGCGCCCGCGTTCCCACGCTGGCCGCCCAGCTGGACGACCTGCGCACGCGGGGCGGCGACCTCCTGCTGGAGATCAAGGGCGCGCACACCAAGGCCGAGGTGTCCACCATCGTCGACACCATCCGCGCCCACGGCATGACCGGACGGGTCTTCGTGCAGAGCTTCGAGGTCGACGCCCTGCGCCACACCCGCGAACTCGCCCCCGAGCTGCCGCTCGGCCTGCTGCGCGGCAGCCTGGACGCCGACCCGGTCGCCCTGGCGAAGGAACTGAACCTGGCCGCGTACAACCCCTCGGACGACGCGCTCTCCAAGAAGCCGTCCGTCGTCGGCGATCTGCACAAGGCCGGCGTGGCCGTCATGGTGTGGACCGTGGACAGCGCCGACCGCTGGAAGGCGCTGGAGAGCGCGGGGGTGGACGCGATCATCACCAACCGGCCGACCGAGCTGAACGGCTGGAACAGCGCCTACCGGCAGGCCCAGTCGATCCCCCCGGCCAAGCCGAAGGTCGCCCTCACCTCGCCGGCCTCCGACGCGGTGCTGGACCGCGCGCAGTCGCCGCTGCCGACCGTGCAGAGCGACGACGCGGACTCGGTGACCCTCACCCTCGACGGCACCCCCGTGCCGGCCGGTGCTCCTCTGGACCTGACCACCCTGCCGGCCGGACCGCACACGCTGCGCGCGGTGGCGTCGGGTCCCGGCGGCACCGCCGAGGACAGCCGGACCTTCACCCTGAAGGCCACTCCCACGGGCCTGGCGCATCTGATCTTCACCTCGGGTGCCAAGGACGCCTCGGTCGGCTCGATGACGGCCATGCTGGGACTGAAGCAGTACTCGCTCCTGTCCACCTGGGCGAAGGTGCAGTCGGGCAAGTCCCTCGACCC
The DNA here is from genome assembly GCF_053593375.1 of Streptomyces sp. NPDC002309. Classification (NCBI taxonomy): domain Bacteria; kingdom Bacillati; phylum Actinomycetota; class Actinomycetes; order Kitasatosporales; family Streptomycetaceae; genus Streptomyces; species Streptomyces sp. NPDC002309. The sequence goes on from NZ_JBSFCI010000006.1 coordinate 69,943, forward strand.
TGATCGCGCGGCCCTGATCGCCGGGGACGCCCGCGCCCTCGTCGGGACCCGCTGACACCGGTCGGGGCGGCGCACCCGCGCTGCCCCGACCCGCCCGGCCTTCCCCGGTGCCCCCGCGACGGCCACCGGCCGGGTGGCGGGCGAGGCGATCGCCTCGCCCGCCTCAGCCGCGGGGACGCGCGTCCAGGAACCGGTGCAGGGACCGCGTCACGTGCGCCGCGAAGGACTCCCGGGTCCGTTCGGGGACCAGGTCCAGGGACAGATAGGGATTGAGGTCCTCCAGCTCGACGAGGAGCAGCTCGCCCTCGCGGGTGCGGCAGGCGTCGACGCGCTGGATGCCGTGGTCGAGGGTGTTCCAGTCGATGAACCGCCGGGCGAAGGCGAGGTCGGCGTCGCTGGGCTCGTAGCGCTCGAGGTCCCAGCGCCGCTCGGGATCGGGGGCGTACAGCGCGTACTGGAAAGCGTCGTCGACGTAGTAGAAGGAGACTTCGTAGCGGAAGTCGATGCGCGGCTGGACGAGGACGTCACCGCCGATCAGGCCGTCCAGCCGCTCCCGGGGCACGAAGGCCAGGCCTATGGAGTCCGCGCCCGCCTTCGGCTTGACCGCGTACTGACCGGCCTCGGGCAGCAGGTGCAGGTGCTCGGGCCGGTCGACGGTGGGGATGACCGGGTGTCCGGCGGCGGTCAGGTCCAGCAGATACTGCTTGCCGGCCATGTCGCCCCTGCCCGACAGCGGGTTGTAGACCCGGGTGCCACGGGCGGTCGCCCGCTCCCGGAAGGCGTCGTACTCGCTCCGGTAGTGCAGCACGGGCCCGCTGTTGCGGACCACCACCACGTCGAAGGCGTCCATCAGCGCGGCGGCCTGCAGCGGGTGGCACAGTGCGAGGGCGAAGTCGTCGCGCAGCCGCGAGGTCAGCCAGATGTCCTCGTCGCCGTAGCGCCGTCCTCGCGCCGGGTAGGCGAGGTCGGTCACGAACAGCACCTTGGGGTTGTCAGGCAACGTGCATCTCCTTGGACGGTGCCGACAAGGTACCTCCTGCGTGGACGCACCCTCCGGCGGCCATGACCGACCGGTGCCGAGCACGCTCCCCGGTGCCCCGTCGGCAACGGTGTCACACCGTTCGGCCCCGCCCTGTCTCTCTGGTGAGCGCCAGGAACAGAGTGAGCCAAGAGGCTGCGCGAGGGCGGAGAGCACTATGGACGCGCGTGAGGATGCCGCACGCGGCTTGCTCGAGATCGAGCACTTCCTTTACCGGCAGGCACACATGGCCGCGGCGAGACGACGTGTCGCGGCGTTGCTCGCCCATGTGCCGGAGCTGACCGGGGAGCAGAGAGCGCGTATCGAGCAGTGGTATCTCGAAGAGCAGCGATATGTCGCGCGCATGGTGACGGGACACATCACCGATGCTCTCGAAGCGGAGCAGGAAAAGCACGATCTGCGCTTCGGCCGATGGCTTCGAGGAACCAGGGCATCGATGATCCTGATCACTTCGATCATGATGCTGGCCGTCGTCGTGGTACTCAAGTCGTCGCGCTGAACGTGCCTGAAGCGGATCGGGAATTCCCGTCCGCCGCACGGCATGTGGACCGGCGAGCCCGAATGTCACAACCCACCGGGTCGCATGGTCATAAAGGTGACAGGAACTGGCGTACCGGGCACCTGACGGTGTCGGCGCACGGTTCCTTCGCTGCTGAAAGTTGCGTGGTGACGTATGGAAAACGAGAGCACATCGACGCGTGCGCCGTCGGGTGCGGCGGGGGAGAAAGTCGCCCGTTGGGTCGATGCCCGGCTCGGGACCGGCGAATTGAGGAAGAACCTCAGGCGCAGGGTGTTCCCGGACCATTGGTCATTTCTCCTGGCACAGCTGTGTCTTTACAGCTTCGTCGTCCTTCTCGTGACGGGAATCTATCTGACCTTCTACTTCCACCCCTCCTCCGCGCCCGTGGTGTATCAGGGCGGCTATGCCCCGCTGCGGGGCCAGTTGGTCTCGGAGGCGTTCAACTCGACCATGCACATCTCCTTCGATGTGCGCGGTGGTCTGCTCATCAGGCAGGCCCATCACTGGGCGGCACTCGTCTTCGTCGCCGCCATGCTCGCGCATGTGATGCGGATCTTTTTCACCGGTGCCTACCGGATGCCGCGTGAGATCAGTTGGGTGATCGTGCTGCTCCTCCTGGTGCTGGGAATGTTCGGCGGCCTGACCGGATACGACCTGCCGGACGATCTGCTTTCCGGAACCGGGCTGATGGTCGTGAACGGAACGCTGCTCTCCATACCCGTGGTCGGCACCTATCTGTCGATGTTCCTGTTCGGTGGAAGCTTTCCGGGCGACGACGTGATAGGGCGCTTCCATACGATCCACGTGCTGCTCATACCCGCCGTCATGGTCGCCCTGTTCGCCGTGCAGATCGCCCTGTCGCTGCGGCAGGGCAAGGCGCAGTTCCCCGGGCCCGGTCGAACCGACCGGAACGTCGTGGGTCTGCCGCTTCGCGTGTACGCGGCGAAATCCGCGGGGTATTTCTTCCTGGTCACCGGAACGATCGTGGTCATCGCGTCGGTCGCACAGATCAACCCCGTCTGGCAGTACGGGCCGTACCGCGCGGACCAGGTCTCGGCGGGTTCGCAGCCCGACTGGTACATGGGCGTCTTCGACGGACTGCTCCGCGTCATGCCCGGCTGGGAGATCAGTGCCTGGGGTCACACCCTTGCCCTCGACAACCTGATCCCGCTGATGGCCGCCGCGGGGCTGTTCCTCGTGCTCGGCGCCTATCCCTTCATCGAGTCCTGGGTGACGGGCGACGACCGCGAACACCACCTTCTCGACAGGCCGCGCAACCGGCCGGTGCGTACCGGATTCGGCGCCGCCTGGCTGACCGCGTACGGCGTGGCCCTGCTCGGAGCGGCCAACGACCTGATCGCCATCCGGTGGGACATGTCCGTGAACGCGGTGACATGGACGATCCGCATCGGACTGTTCGTGGCTCCGCCGATCGCGTACACCGTGGCGAAGCGGTGGGCTCTCGGTCTCCAGCGTCGCGACCGTGACAAGGTGCTGCACGGCCGGGAGACCGGCGTCATCCGCCGGACGCCGTCCGGCGAGTTCGTCGAGGTGCACCGACCGCTCGGTGCCGCGGAACTGCACACGCTCACGGCACACGAGCAGTACGCGCCCCTGCCGGCCGTCCCCGCCGGGGACGGCCGCGACGCCGCTCGCAGGCCGTCCGCGTCCGTACGACTGCGAGTCAGGCTGAGCCGCGTCCTCTACGGTCCGGGTACGCAGGTCCCCAAGCCGACCGCGACCGAGTACCGGCGGATCACCGCCCGGCACCGGCCCTGACGGGTACCGCCGGCCGGATTCCGCGCCGGTGCCGGCGAGTGGGCCCGCGCGGCGACATGTCACATTCGCGGCCCTCGACCGGTCTGTTGTCCCGGTGCCGGAACGTTGTGTTCCGGCACCGGATCGTTCGATGAGGCCCCCGAGGTCGTCGTGCGGATCTCGATCGTCGCAACCCCCCACGTGAGACCCGGGGTACCACCGGCCGCGGGACGACGTCCCGTCGCCGCCGTGGCCGGCCGGAGGCTCGGGTACCCGCACGCAAGACAGGAAACACCCAGATGATGCTGAACGCGACCCCGCCCGGTGAGCTGCCCGAGGCGGTCTTCGACCCGGAGCGGCTGGCTGCGGTGGCGGCTTCCGGGCTGCTGGACACCGGGCCGGAGGGCGCATTCGACGACATCGCGCGGCTCGCCCTGGCGGTCACGGGCGCGCAGATGGCGTTCTTCACCGTCATCGACGGACGGCGCTCCTTCTGGAAGAGCGCGGTCGGTGTGGACCCGTGCGCCGGGCGCGAGAACGACATCCGCGACAGCCCGTGCCACCTTCTCGTCAGAACCGGGAAGGAGCTCATCACGCCGGACGCGAGGGCCGATCCCCGTGTGAAGGACCTGCCCGCCGTCGACGCACTGGGGATCGGCGCCTGGGCCGGCTGCCCGGTGTTCTCGCCCGACGGACACGTCCTCGGCGGGTTCTGCGTGATCGACAAGGACGCCAGGCCGTTCACCCCGCAGCAGTCCGACGCGCTGCGCATCCTCGCGCGCTCGGTGTCCTCGGAGATCGCGCTGCGCCAGGCGCTGCGCGAGGCCAGGGCCTCGGGCGACGCCTCAGCGGCGCTGGTCCGCACCCTGCAGGACAGCCTGTTGCCGCCCGGCCTGCCGCAGGCACCCGGTCTGGACGTGGCGGCGATCCATCTGCCGGCCGACGCGACCGGTGCCCTCGGGGCCGAGGTGGTCGGCGACTTCTACGACCTGTTCCAGACCCGCGGCAGGAGATGGTCCGCGGTCATGGGCGACGTGTGCGGCAAGGGCCTCGACGCGGCGAAGGTCACCACCCTCGCCCGCTACACCATCCGTGCCGAGGCCAATCAGTACAGGAACCCGGCCACCGTCCTGTACCGACTGCACGACGCCCTGGTCGACCAGCAGGTCAGCGAGCGCTTCCTCACCGCGGCCATCGCCGTCTTCGAACCGGAGCCCGGAGGAGTCACCGGTCTCTACGCCAGCGCCGGTCACCCCCCGGCGCTGATCCGTCGGGCGGACGGCACCGTCGAGGAACTGAACGCCAACGGCATCCTGCTCAGTCCCGAGATCCCCGCGGCCCGTGACGACTTCGAACAGACCGCCTTCCGGCTGGGCCCCGGTGACGCGCTCCTGCTCTACAGCGACGGCATCACCGAAGCCCGCGCCGAGCGCCGAGGCCCGCTCTTCGGCGCCGACCGCCTCGCCGACGCACTGGCGCGCACGCACGGCGCCGATGCGGCCGCCACCCTCGACCGGCTCTGGGAGGCCGCCTCCACGCACTCCGGCGGGCACGCGGTCGACGACACCGCCATGATGATCCTGCGCGTCGTCGACCGATGATCCGGCCCGCCGAGCCCGTACGGGGACGGGGATCACCCGTGCCCCCGCTCTCGGTGAACACCTGGTCGATCGGTTCCCGGCCCCGGCCCGCGGCGGTCGGCACAGGTCGTCGCCGCCCGGCGCACCCGGGGCGGGACCGGCGCCCCCTCCACCGGGCTGTGCGGCGGCCCGTACTCAGCCGAAGGTGAAGGAGTAGGCGCGCAGCCCCGGCGAGAGGGTGATGGTCACGACGCTCTCCCGGGGAGCGGGTGCGGTGACCAGGCGGTGGATGTTCGGCGCACCGGAGATCCTGAGGGTGGTGGTCCTCCCGTCCACCGTCGCGGTGACGACGCCGCTGCCGCCGACGTTCAGATGGACGTCGCGGGCGAAGGAGCGCAGCCTGATCCCCGCGTCCGGCCCGCTGGTCAGCGACTCGCGGCCGATGTTCCAGGTGCCCTGGAGGGCGAACCGGCCCGGCGCGAGCTGTGACGGGTAGGCGAAGCGGTGGGTCCCTTCGGTCGGACGGCCGTTCGCCAGAGCGTCGGTGCGCCCCGCGCCCAGCCCGATCTCGGGGGTCAGGGGGACGGTCGGGGTGTCGTCGGGCACGTCCGTGGCGGGCGGCAGCCGGACACCGGGGCGTGCCGCGGTCAGCAGCTGTCGTATGAGCGATTCGCGGTCGGGGTAGCCGCCCTCGCCGACGGCCACGTGCCGCACCCGCCCCTCGGCGTCGATGAGGTACTCGCTGGGCCAGGCGCTGTTGCTGAAGTTGTCCCAGGTGGTGAACTCGTTGTCCAGGGCGATCGGGTACTCGATGCCCAGGCGTTCGGCTCCCGCCCTCACATTGCGGGGCTCGTGCTCGAAGGCGTACTCGGGGCTGTGCACACCGACCACCGCCAGGCCGTAGGTCGCGTACTTCTCGTACCAGGCGTTGACGTGCTCGATGGCGCGGTGGCAGTTGACGCACGAATACGCCCAGAAGTCGACGAGGACGACCTTGTCGGCCGACGAGGCCCTGCTCGGCGGCGCGCCCCCCGGAGTGTTCAGCCACTGCTGGATCCCGGAGATCTCCGGCGCCGGACCGCAGTCGGCGAGCCCGGACGACGGCAGGGCCGCGCACTGACGAAGCCGGCCGTCGCCGCCCGCACCGAGCGCGTCTGCGAGGCCCCCTCCCGCGATCGCCTTGTTGACGCGGGCGGTGTAGTCGGGGACGGCGCGCTGGAGCACGTCGGTGAGGTTGAAGGTGAGAGCGAAGGCGAGCACGATGAACGTGAGACCGGCGCCGAACCTGACCCGCCGCTGCCGCTCGCGGAACGCGCGCACACGTTCCGCGACGCGCCGCCCGGCAAGGGCGAAGAAGAGCAGCGGGATCGCCGTACCGACCGCGAAGGCGACGGCGAGAGCGACCGTCCCGGGGCCGATCCGCTGTGTCGCGCCCGCCACGGTGACGGCAGCCAGCACGGGCCCCGCACACGGCACGTACACCGCGCCGAGGGCGAGGCCGAGCAGGAAACCGCCGCGTCCGCCGACCTGCCGCTGCCCGATACGGGCGAAGGGACGTTCCAGCAGGTCCTGCACGGCCGGGAACATCATCGCCGCGCCGATCAGCAGCAGCACCGCGAGGCCGCCCCACCGGATGATGTCCTTGGGCAGCGGCAGGGCGCCGAGGACGAGCGTGCCGAACAGGGTGATCAGACTGAAGCTGACGACGAGTCCGGCCATCACCGCGTAGGGCCGTCTCCTGTGCTCCGGTTCTCCGGCTCCGCCCGCCGATGTCCCGCCGCCGGACAGGAAGACGAGGGGCAGGACGGGCAGGACGCACGGGGAGACGGCGGTGACGAATCCGCCGACCAGTCCGATCAGTATCAGCGTGAGCAAGGAAGTCTCCGGTAAGGGCGGATCGGGACCGGGGCAGGGGCGGATCGGCAACGGGGCACTGGCGAAGGCGGGGCGGATCGGACCGTCCCGGGGCGATCCAGGACGGGTCCCGCCGGGTCCTGGCCGAGGGGGCCTGGAACCCTGGCCTGCCGTCACCCGTTGAGATGGTGACGACCCTGGCATGCGATGCCGTCACCTGTCAAAGTGGTGACTGAGTTGGCAGAGGTGCGGCCGATCGCGGGAAGGGGAAGGGCCGGTCATGGCGAGAACCCCGGTCCGAGCGGTCCGCGGCCGCGCAGGTCCGGCCGGCCCCGTCGAGTCGGCATCGCCCGATTGGTCCAGCGGTGCTAGAAAGGACGGCGTGATCAGGCGTTTCGCCCCGTTCCGGGGTGTGTCGGCCCAGCCACGCGACAAGCGCCCCAGGAGCGTCGCCGGCCAGGCGTTCTTCCTCCAGGTCGTGGTCGTGGTCCTCGTCGTGTGCGGGGCGATCCTGGCCCTCGTGCTGCAGTCCCGGTACGAGGCGGACCGGCAGGCGAGGACCCGTTCGGTGGCGGTTGCGGAAACCTTTGCCCACTCTCCCGGCCTGCTGGAGGCCCTGAGGTCGCCCGACCCGGCACGGGTGCTGCAGCCGATCGCCGAGGAAACACGTGAGCAGGCGGGCGTCGACTTCCTCGTCGTGATGAACACCGAGGGGACCCGCTACACGCATCCCCAGCCGGAGCGGATCGGCGAGACCTTCGTGGGCAGCATCGAACCGTCGCTGGCCGGAAAGGTCCACGTCGAGAGCGTCGACGGCCCCCTCGGCCAGGAGGTGCAGGCGGTGGTGCCGGTGACCGCGCCCGACGGCTCCGTCGCGGGCCTGGTCGCGGCCGGCCTCACCGTCGAGAACGTCACCGGCGCGGTGTACCGGCAACTGCCGGTCATCCTGGGCTCGGGCGCCCTGGCGCTCGCGCTGGCCACCGCCGGGACGGCCCTGGCCGCCAGACGGCTCAAACGGCAGACCCGTGGTCTCGGGCCCGCCCAGATGACCCGCATGTACGAGCACCACGACGCCGTCCTGCACGCCGTACGCGAGGGTGTCGTCATCGTCGGCGGCGACGGGCGGCTGCTGCTCGCCAACGACGAGGCCAGACGGCTGCTGGATCTGGGTCCCGACAGTGAGGGTCGGTACGTGGCGGACCTGCCCGGCCTCGACACCGCCACGGCCCGGCTCCTGGCCTCGGGCCGGCAGGTCACGGACGAGGTCCGGGTCGCCGGGGAAAGGCTGCTGGTGGTCAACCAGCGCCCGACCCACGAACCGGGCGGCCCGATGGGCACCGTGGCCACCATCCGCGACTCCACCGAGCTGGAGGCGTTGACCGGCAGGGCCGAGGTCGCCCGCACGAGGCTCAAGCTGCTGTACGACGCGGGGGTCGGCATCGGTACCACACTCGACGTCCGGCGCACGGCCCAGGAGCTGGCCGACGTCGCGGTTCCGCGCTTCGCCGACTTCGTGACGGTCGATCTCGCCGACCCCGTACTGCAGGGGGAGGACTCACAGGTCGCGGCGGGGATGCGCCGCACTGCCGTGAGCGGCATCCGTGACGACCACCCGCTCTATCCGCAGGACAGACTGATCACCTTCCTGCCCTCCACACCGCAGGCCCGTGGGCTCGGCAGCGGGCGGCCGGAGATCGTGAGCGATCTGTCCGCGGCTCCGGGCTGGCGGGCCCAGGACCCGGAGCGGACCAGGAGGATCGTCGAATACGGTATCCACTCGCTCATCACGGTGCCGCTCCAGGCCCGGGGCACGATCCTCGGCGTGGCCAACTTCTGGCGCTCGGAGAAGCCGGGTTCCTTCGAGGAGGAGGACCTCTCGCTGGCCGAGGAACTCGTCGCGCGTGCCGCGGTCGCCGTGGACAACGCGCGCCGCTACACACGCGAGCACACGCTCGCCGTCACCCTCCAGCGCAGTCTGCTTCCGCGCGCCTTTCCCGAACAGAGCGCCGTCGAGGTGGCCCACCGGTATCTGCCGGCTCAGTCAGGAGTGGGCGGCGACTGGTTCGACGTGATCGCGCTGCCGGGGAGCCGGGTGGCGCTGGTGGTGGGCGATGTCGTCGGCCACGGTCTGCACGCCGCCGCGACGATGGGACGCCTGCGCACGGCGGTGCACAACTTCTCCACGCTCGACCTCCCGCCGGAGGAGATTCTCGGCCACCTCGACGATCTGGTCGGCGCCATCGACCAGGACGAGTCGGGCTCGGACGGCGGGCAGGCGATGACCGGCGCGACCTGTCTCTACGCGATCTACGACCCGGTCTCGCGGCGCTGTGTCATGGCCCGCGCCGGGCATCTGCCGCCCGCCGTGGTGTGCCCGGACGGCACCGTCGAGTTCGCCGAACTGCCGGCCGGGCCTCCCCTGGGGCTCGGCGGCATGCCCTTCGAGGCGGCCGAGCTGGAGCTCGCGGAGGGCAGCCAGCTCGCCTTCTACACGGACGGGCTGATCGAGGACCGCGACCGCGACATCGACGTCGGTATCGAGCAGCTGCGCCGCGCCCTGGCGTATCCCGGGAGACCACCGGAGGAGGCGTGCCGGGCGGTGCTGGACGCGTTGCTCTCCGCCCGCCCCAAGGACGACGTGGCGCTGCTCATCGCCCGCACCCGGGTCCTGGGACCGGACCGCGTCGCCGAGTGGGAGGTGCCGCGCGATCCGAGCGCGGTGGCGGGGATGCGGGCCTCCGCCGTCGCGAAGCTGAACGAGTGGGACCTGCCGGAGCTGGCGTTCAGCACCGAGCTCGTCCTCAGCGAGCTGGTCACCAACGCCATCCGGCACGGCTCCGGTGCGATCCGGGTCCGGCTTCTCAAGGATCAGGGTCTGACCTGCGAGGTGGCCGACGGCAGCAGCACATCGCCGCATCTGCGCTACGCCGCGACGACGGACGAGGGAGGCCGTGGGCTGTTCCTGGTCGCCAAGATCGCCGAGCGCTGGGGGACCCGCTACACCGCCGACGGCAAGATCATCTGGGCTCGGCAGGCGCTGCCGGGCGCGAACCAGGACAGTGCCTCGCTGCTCGACCTGTTCGACTCGGACGCGCTGTGACGCGACTCCGGGGGCGCCGCCGTTCCGAGCGGCGCCCCCGGAACGGGGAACTCATGACGCGGAGCCCGGCATGCGCTGCCGACCGGCCGGGATGCCCACCGGGCCCGGAGAACGCACGCTGGTGTACCGGACCGTGCCGAAAGGTGGGACAGGCCATGAGAGGCCCCCGATGACAGGCTCCGCAGGGGATGCCGGTGCGGGCGCGCGGCTGCTGGCGCGTCTGGCCGTGCTGGCGGTCGTCGCCTGCCTGGTCCTCCTGGTGCTCTCGGTCGGGGAGGGCGGGCTGGAGGTCATCGCGGCCGGGCTGCTCGGTCTGGTCGTGGGCGCGGCCGGCGTGTGGTGGTTCCTGGCGCACCGCGGCCTGGTGCGCCTCTTCGGAGCGTCCCTCGCGGTGGCCGCGCCCGTCGCCGTGCTGGTGCTCTACGCGCTCGACGGTCTCTGGCTGACGGCGCTGGTGCTGATCCTGTGCTGGGCGGCCGCGCTGGCCTGCGCCCGGGCCGCCCTGCGCAGGGCACGCCCCGGGCGGCCGCGGCGAACGACCCCCGCGTCCCGTCCGGTGCGGCCGTTTTTCGTCATGAACCCGAAGTCCGGGGGCGGAAAGGTCGGGCGCTTCGGGCTGGTGGACCGGGCACAGGCACTGGGAGCCCGGGTCGTCCTGCTCGACCCCTCGGCCCCGGCGGATGTGACGGCGCTGGCCCGCGAGGCGGTGGCGGAGGGGGCCGACCTGCTGGGCGTCGCCGGCGGCGACGGTACCCAGGCGCTCGTCGCGGCCGTCGCCGCCGAACACGATCTGCCCTTCGTCGTGATCTCGGCCGGCACCCGCAACCACTTCGCGATGGACCTCGGTCTCGACCGGTCCGACCCGGCGCGATGCCTCGACGCGCTGACCGACGGCGAGGAGCTCCGCGTCGACCTCGGCGACGTCGGCGGCCGGGCGTTCGTCAACACCGTGTCCTTCGGTGTCTACGCCGACGTCGTGCAACGCCCCGAGTACCGGGACGACAAGGCGGGCACGGCCCTGACCCTGATGCCGGAACTGCTGGCGGGTGAGGTGGGGCACCGGCTCGACGCGCGGATCGACGGCACACCGCTCTCGTCCCAGCAGGCACTGCTCGTCAGCAACAACGCCTACGCGTCACCCGACGCGCTCCGCGGGGGCGGGCGCCGGGCGCGGCTGGACGGCGGCGAGCTGGGTCTCCTGGCGATCCGGGTGGAGTCCGCGGCCGAGGCCGCGGACCTGGCGGTACGGGGTTCGCAGTCCACCGCGCTGACGGTCATGACGGCACGACGGGTCGAGGTGACCTCCGACACGCACGAGATCCCGGTGGCCGTGGACGGAGAGGCGCTGCGGATGGCCACACCCGTCGTGTGCGGCCTGCGGCCGGGTGTGCTGCGGGTACAGGTACCGCGTGACCGGCCGGGTGTCGTGGTCCCGGCGCCGCCTGTGGACTGGCGACGCCTTCTCGGCCTCGCCCTCGGGCGCGCCGGACGCACGGCGGGACGGTAGACCCGGCCCAGGCGGCGACCCCTGTCCTGCCCGTTCCACGCCGACGACCGGGGCGAGGACGAGCGGGCTCTCGCGTGCGTGCGAGAGTGACGGTATGTGTGGTCGCTACGCATCCAGCCGCAGCCCGGCAGACCTGGTCCAGCTCTTCGAGGTCACCGAAGGGCGGCCGGACAGGACGATCGCGCCGAGCTGGAACGTGGCGCCCACGGACGACGTGTGGGCCGTCCTCGAGCGCGCTCCACGCGGCCCGCGTGGTGAGGGCGACGCGGCGCCGGCCGGACGTGAGCTGCTGCCGTTGCGCTGGGGCCTCGTGCCCTCATGGGCCAAGGACGTGAAGATCGGCGCACGGATGATCAACGCCAGGGTGGAGACCGTCCACGAGAAGCCCGCCTTCCGCCGCGCGTTCACCAGACACCGCTGCCTGCTGCCGGCCGACGGCTTCTACGAATGGCAGCAGGTGGAGAACTCCGCCACCGGCAGGACCCGCAAGCAGCCGTATTTCATCCACTCCGAGGACGACCGGGTGATGGCCCTCGCCGGGCTGTACGAGTACTGGCGCGACCCGGACATCACGGGGGACGACGACCCCGCCGCCTGGCTCATGACCTGCACCATCATCACCACGGAGGCCACCGACGCCGCCGGGCGCGTCCACCCCCGGATGCCGCTCGCCCTCACCCCCGACCACTACGGCGCCTGGCTCGACCCGCGCTCGCGGGACCCCGAGGAGTTGCGCGCGTTGCTGACCCGGCCCGCGGACGGCCGTCTGCACGCCCGGCCCGTCTCCACCGCGGTCAACAGCGTGCGCAACAACGGCCCCCAACTGCTCGTGGAGGTGAGTCCCTAGCTTTCCCGCAGGGGCGCGCTCAGCCGGCCGCGGCGGAACGATCAGCATCAGCCGCCCCCGTCCCTGGCGCCGAAGTGGGATGCACGGCGCCGACGTCCGTGGCGCCGAAGTGGGATGCACGGCGCCGACGTCCGTGGCGCCGAAGTGGGACGCACGGTGCCGACCGACCGGTCGCGCCACGCCCTCCGACCCGCGGGCGGAGAGGCCTTGTCGAAATCCGGGCTCTCGCACGGCACACGGGCCCAGCCGTGTCGGCGAGCGCGCCGGTCCAGCCGTCCGTCGATCCGGGCTCCCGGCATTGTCAGTGCCCTGCGCCAAGATGACCGGCATGACGATTCAAGCCGCCGAGAAGGCGCAGTTCAGCCTGTCCACCCGCACCGCCTACGAGGCCGCGCTCCAGACGCTGCGCGAGGCGTCGCGGGCCTACTACGGAGACGGTGACAGTGCCCTGGACGACGCCTCCTACGACCGGCTCCGACGGGAGGTGCTGGCCTGGGAGGCGGAACACACCGCCGAGGTGGCACCGGATTCCCCCACCGGTCAGGTCGGCGACGGGGCCGCCCCGGTCGGCGACGTCGCCCACACCAGTCGCCTGCTCAGCCTCGACAACGTCTTCGACGCCGACGGTCTGGTGGGCTGGGGAGCGTCGCTCCGGCGTCGCCTGGGCCGTCTGCCGGAGGGAGGATTCACCGTCGAGCCGAAGATGGACGGCGCGGCCGTCGCCGCCCGGTACCGCGGCGGACGCCTGGTGCAGATCATCACCCGCGGCGACGGCACCCACGGCGAGGACGTGAGCCACGTCATCGGCCGGATAGCCGGCCTGCCGGAGCAGTTGCCGGTTCCCGCCACCTTCGAGGTGCGCGGCGAGGTCCTCTTCACGCAGGAGCAGTTCGAGGCCGCCAACTCGGTCCGGGCCGCTCACGGCGCACAGGTGTTCGCCAACCCCCGCAACGGCACCGCCGGCACGCTGCGGGCCAAGGACCGCCCGTACCGGCTGGAGATGACGTTCTGGGCCTACGGCGCCACCGACCTGGACGGCGAGGCGTTCCTGCCCGCCGCCGGCACCCACGCCGAGGTCCTGGAGGCGCTCGCCGAGGCCGGAGTCCGGACGACCGCCGCGACCCCGGCCGGGCTGCACGTGGTGGCCACCCTCGCCGAGGCGCAGGAGAAGGTCGACCGGATCGCCGCGCTGCGCCCGAGTCTGCCCTTCGGTATCGACGGTGTCGTGATCAAGGTGAACGCCGCGGCCGAGCAGGCAGCCGCGGGGTTCGGCAGCCGGTTCCCGTACTGGGCGATCGCCTTCAAGCTGCCGGCCGTCGAGCGGCAGACCGTTCTTCAGGACGTCGTGTGGGAGGTCGGCAGAACCGGGGTCCTGGCCCCGACCGCCGTGCTCGCGGCCGTCGAGATCGACGGGACGACCGTCACCCGGGCCACCTTGCACAACCCCGCCGACATCCGGCGCCGCGACCTCCATCTGGGGGACACCGTCACCGTCTACAAGGCGGGCGACATCATTCCGCGCGTCCAGGCCGCGGTCGTGAAGCTCCGCCCCGCCGGTGCCCGGGAGGTTCCGCTGCCGGCGGTCTGCCCGCAGTGCGGCGGTGAGATCGACAAGAGTCAGGAGCGGTGGAGGTGCGCGAAGGGCACGGCCTGCGCGCTGCCCGCGCTGATCGAGTACGCCGCCGGACGCGAGATGCTCGACATCGACGGTCTGGGCAAGACGTACGTCAAGGCCCTGATCGACTCCGGTGCCGTGAAGGACGTCGCCGATCTGTTCACGCTCTCGCTGGAGCAGCTCACCGCCGCCGCGGGCAGCGCCAAACGGGGTGCCAGGCTGGCCGAGCAGATCGAGGCGGCCGGCACCCGCCCGCTGAGCCGCGTCTTCTGCGCCCTCGGCGTCCTCGGCACCGGTCGCAGCATGTCCCGCCGGATCGCCCGGCACTTCGGCACGATGGACGCCATCCGGCAGGCCGACGCCCTGGCCTTGCAGGCCGTGGACGGCATCGGTCCGGAGAAGGCCCCGGTCATCGTCGAGCAGGTCGCCGCCCTCGCCCCGGTCATCGACAAACTGGTGGCGGCGGGCGTGAACATGAGCGAACCGCAGGAGCAGAAGCCGACAGCCGGCCAGGGGCCGCTCGCCGGCAGGGTCGTGGTGGTGACCGGCAGGATGACGGGGCCGCTGGAGGGCCAGGGACGCGAGACGATGAACGCCCTCATCGAGAGGGCGGGCGGCCGCGCCGGCAGCGGCGTCAGCGCCAAGACGTCGATCCTGGTCGCCGCACCCTCCACGGGCGGCAAGCCCAGTTCCAAGGCCGCCAAGGCCCAGGAACTCGGAGTCGAGGTCCTCTCGCCCGAAGAGTTCGCCGAACTGGTGTCCGACTTCCTCGCCTGAGCGCGGCGGCGGCCGGAGCGTGCTGCCGCGGTTCCGGGGTACGCCTTCCGCGAGCCGACTCGCCGACCGGTCATGTCCTGTCGTGGCACAGGTTCGGGTCGCCCACCACTGCCCGCCCCGCGTCGGCACGCTCTCCGGCAAGTCCGTCACCTGAGCGGCACCGCAGGGGTGCGATCAGCGATTCCGCGTCCGTGCGAGGCACCCCGCGGTCGGCCGCCCGCGTGCACGGCCCACCCGCTGCCGGGGCGGGCCGCGCACCTGATCCCAGCAGCGCGCCTAATCCCGGCAGAGTGGCTATTGTCCATTTTGTGGAGTTTCTACGAGGGCATGCCGGACACTTCCCCGTCAGCGGGAGGTGACTGCCGCGTGGCAGTGGTGCGACGGGCCGCTGACCGATCGGCCCGTGCGCCGTGCGGGCGGCCCCGCGCGGGCCCGGTTCCGGGGGTGACCGCCGAGGTGGCCGCCGAACCCGGCCCTCCCGGTCGTGCTCCCGCCCCGACCCTCGTAGTGGCCCTGGTCCCGAAAGGCCGGTGAAGCCGCGTGCAGCCTGCCGTCGCCGGTTCAGCGCCGGAGTGGGAGGAGCTCGCCACCCTGTTCCGCGACCTCGTGCAGGAGGCCGCCGCCTCGGCCGGAATGCTGTTCCTCCTGCCGTCACGCGAACCGGTTCTCCACCTGTCCATGCTCTACGGGATGTCGTGGCACATCGCCGCCCCATGGGCCCGGATCAGGGTGGAGGAGGCGATCCCCGCGGCGGAAGCGGTGCGGGACCGGCGTCTGGTCTGGGTCGGGACCCCGGAGCAGCTCGCCCTGCACTACCCGAGACTCGCCCTGGTCGTGCCGGAACACACCGTGGCGGCCGGGCCGGTCGTCGTCGGTGACGCCGTACGAGGCGTGGTGTGCCTGTTGTGGCCCCCTTCGCGCTCCGACCGGCTGGAGCGGGGTGAGCGCGAGGCGATCGACACCTTCTGCCACCGTGCGGGACGGCTGCTGCGCTCCGCGGCCCAGAACGGTCACGCGCTGCTGCCCGGCACCCGTCCGCGGGTGCTGGAGCCGCTGTGCCCGCACCGGCCGGACGCGGCCGAGGCCGTCGCCGCCTACGACTTCGCCGCCCGGCTGCCCGGAGCCATGTCCTTGGACCTGGAGGGCCGGACCACGTTCGTCAGCGAGGCGGCGGCCGACCTGCTCGGCGCCGATCCGGCCGACCTGCTGGGCGTACGTCCGTGGGAACACCTGCGATGGCCCGGTGAGCCCGTCTTCGAGGACCGGTTCCGTTCCTGCCTCATCAGCCATCGGCCCGGCAACTTCACTGTCGTCCGTCCGCCGGATCGCCGGCTCGGCTTCCAGCTCTACCCGGACGCGTCGGGTGTCAGCGTGCACATGACCCCACTGCCGCCCGGAACGGCCGCCGAGCCGCAGCGCCCCGCCCGGCCTTCCGCCGTACCGGGCGGGGCGACGACGCTCTACCACCTGACGCATCTGGCGGCGAGCCTGACCGAGACGGTGGGCGTGGAGGACGTCACGGAGAAGGTCGCCGACCAGATCATTCCCGCGTTCGGCGCGTCCGGCCTGGTTCTGATGACGGTGGAGGAGGGACGGCTCCGGGTCGTCGGCCAACGAGGGTACGACCCGGCCTTCCTCGCCCCCTTCGACGGCGAGTCGCTGACCGCCGCTTCACCGACGGCACAGGCGCTGAGCCGGCACGAGCCCGCCTTCTTCCACGACTTCGCGGACTTCCAGGCCGCGCACCCCGGCGCCGTCCGCTACGGCGACAGGGACGCATGGGCCTTCCTCCCCCTCGCCATCCGTGGCCGCCCCGTCGGCCTGCTGGTCCTGTCCTACAACCGGGCCAAGCGCTTTCCGTCGGTCGAACGGAACCTTCTGGTCTCCGTGGCCGGCCTGGTCGCCCAGGCCCTGGACCGGGCCCGGCTGTACGACGCGAAGCAGCGTCTCGCCCATGCCCTGCAGAGGGACCTGCTGCCGAGAGAGCTGCCGGCGATCCCCGGGCTGCGCGTGGCCGCCCGCTATCTGTCCGCCGGACACGGCATGGACATCGGAGGCGACTTCTACGACCTGATCCGCTGCGACGACCGCGGCGCCGCGGCGGTCATCGGCGATGTCCAGGGACACAACGTCCAGGCGGCGGCGCTCATGGGCCAGCTGCGCACCGCCGTCCACGCCCACGCCTCCGCCGGCACCAGCGCCGGCGAACTCATGGCCCGTACCAACCAGCTCATGTGCGAACTGAATCCGGGACTCTTCGCCAGCTGCCTGTATGTCCACCTCGATCTGACGGCGCACCGGGCCGCGCTCGCCACCGCCGGGCACCTGCCGCCGCTGTTGCGCCGTCCGGACGGTGGCACCGAGATCGTCCAGGTGCCCACCGGCCTGCTGCTCGGCATCAACCCGGACGCCGAGTACGCCACCTTGGATCTTCCGCTGCCGCGCGGCACGACCCTCGCCCTCTACACCGACGGACTGGTCGAAGCCCCCGGCGTCGACATCGACGACGCCGTCGCCGGACTCGCCGGTCAGCTCGCCCGGACCCCGACCGACGACATCGACGCCCTCACCGACGCCCTGCTGCGGCACGCTCTGCGCGGCATTCCCCGCACCGACGACATCGCCATGCTGCTGATGCACACCACGAGGTGACCGTCACGCACGGGGCGGGTCCGCGATCCGCGATCAGAAGGCGCTCTCCCGCTGCATAGGCCAGAGCCATGGCCGCCATGGCGGGCCACAGCACGCTGAAGGCGAGCGCGGTGAAGGAGGCGTGGCCCGCGACGGCGGCGGCGACCGTGTACCCGGCGCCGGCCGCCGCCGCCGTGACCGGAAAACCCGGGCCGACCGGATTCCAGCCGGCGGTGGCCGTCTCCCGCCGGCGGGCCCGGAAGGAGAGCACCATGGACGTGAGAGTGCCCCTTCACACCGTCGGCGGTCGTTCGGTGCGACCCCTTGGGCGACGCACCACCAGGCTCGCGACCTCGAACGACATCTCCTTGACGCCGTCCTGCGGTGGCGGGTGGTAACGCCCCGCGCACACGGAGAGGTTGACGATGAGAGAGGCGCGCCACTGGCTGCCCACCCCGCGTCCGTCGGCGAACGCCCGGGTCCCGTTGACCCACCAGACGACGGACCGGGCGCCGAAGTCGACACGCAGGTCGATCCACGCGCCCGGGGAGATCGCCTTGCTCCTGTAGTAATGGCCCGCGTCACGGACGTGGTTGCTGAGTTCCAGCAGATCGGGGTTGTCCGGGTGGTACTCGAAGACGTCGATCTCCTGGTCACCGTCCCGCCAGGTCCAGATGGCCGGCCAGGCCCCGATCTCCCGGGGGAGGCGGACGCGCGTCTCCAGCACGTCGCCCGCGCGGACGAGGAACCCTTCCTCGCTCTCCTCGGTGGTCAGCAGTCCCGCGTTCCATCTGCCGTCGGACCGGCGAGTGGCCAGGAACCTTCCCTGCCGGCAGTAGGCGGGGTCGGACACGAGATGGTCCAGCTTGTTGTCGGCGGGATTGATGGGGCCTCCGCCGGGATATGCCCATGAGCGGCCGGCCACCCATTGCCGGGTCGATCGGAAGTCCGCCGTGAAGACGACGTCCGTCGCACGGGGGTTGTCGGAGGGGCGTGACGTGCTGTCCTGCCAGGGCTCAGACATGACGGGTTCATCTCCACAAGAGGAATCCGCCACGCCTTAACCCGTATCTCCGCCCGCTCAAACACCACGTCCGGGTGTCTTCCGGACCGATGGACCTCATGTCGCGGGACAGCCGGGGTGACGGTGATAGGCCCTTGAGCCTGAAGGACGAAGCCGTCGGGGCTGAGCATGTCAGCGGCGTTCCGGGAGCGGGTCGGCGAGGTGCCGGCCTTCGGCGAGCAGGGTGTCCACGGCGGCGACGGCGGTTCTGAGCCGCTCTTCGCGCGGTCCGGTGACGGCGACGCTGCGACGGCCGCTGTCGGCGAGCTGTGTGACGAAGCGCGCCGTCATCCAGGGCCGCAGATGCTTCCCGTCGCGCAGTCCGTCGTCCTCGAAGTCGACGCCTCGGTGGTCGGTGAGGATCCAGAGGTGCTGGCTGCCGCGGGCGGCGATCTCGTCGGTGTCGGCGCTGGAAGTACCCATGTACCGCTCGTGCCAGACGGTGGTGGCGAAGGCGTCGGTGTCGCAGATGAGTACGGGGGACCCGTCCCGCGCGGCCTCCTCCTCCCTCTCGGCCTGGCGCCGGGCGATGACGGGGAAGTCGCCGGAGCGGAATGTGACGTCCCGCCACATGGCGTCCGGGCGTGCGTCGCGCAGTGCGGCCAGCTTGAGTTCGCTGTACTCGCGGCCGTACTCCGGGACGTACCGGGTGCGGGACCACACCCCGCCGCGGCGTCGGTAGTGGTCGGCGAGGTCGAGGGCCAGGGTGGTGGTGCCGGTGGACTCCGCGCCGAGGACGACGACGCGCCGTGTAAGCGCGGCTCGCACGGGCGGCTCCAGGAAGTCCCAGCAGCCGACGGGGTCCTTGCGGACGGCCGTGCCGGAGACGGGGAACAGGGCACGGTCCGGGTCGACGCACACGGACTCGGCGCCGAAGCGCCGTCCCAACTCCTCGCCGTAGGGCTCGGACGTGAAGACGGCGTCGACGGAATCGGGTACGGCCGCGCGGAATATCGCCATGTGGGCGTCCCATACGGCGGGGTCCTGGAGGTCGACGGGGATGTCGTCGACGGCGCCGACGACCTGCACGTCAGGGTGGATCTCGCGCATCCAGGCGATCCGGTGCTCCAGCGCCAGGGTCTCCACGGAAGAGGCGCAGACGAGCACGGTGAGGCGCTCGCAGCGGTCGCGCGCGGTACGGATCAGGTGATGGTGGCCGGCGTGCGGCGGATAGAACTTGCCCAGGACCAGGCCGTGTTCATGACGCCTCATGCCATCGCCTCCACGCGGAGCGCGGGCCGGCCGGCGAGGTCACGGCTCCAGCGGCGCAGGCCGAGGACGCAGAGCGTCATGAAGCCGAGGTACAGCAGAGACGTCAGATACAGCTCCTTGTAGGCGTAGAGCGGTACGTAGATGACGTCCGCGGCGATCCAGAGCCACCAGGACTCGAGCCTCTTGCGGCACTGCCCGTAGGTCGCCGTCAGGGAGAGCGCGGTGGTCACGGCGTCCCAGAAGGGGACGGTCGAGTCGGTGGCGCGGTCGAGCAGCAGGGTGAGGGCGAGGGTCCCCACCACCCCCGCCGTGATCAGCCACGTCCATTCGGTGCGCGAGGTGCGGCGCACCGGGAGGACGTCGGAGCCTGGTCCACCCCCGTGGGTCCAGGTCCACCAGCCGTACACGGCGAGGGCGATGAAGACGATCTGGAGGCCGGCGTCGGCGTAGAGCCCGGCCTGTGTGAACAGGAGGATGAAGAAGAGGTTGTTGGCGATGCCGATGGGCCAGTTGGCGAGGTGCTGGCGGGCGACGAGCCAGACACAGAGCGCTCCGCTGCCGAAGCCGAGGACTTCGGTCCAACTGACCGGGGTGTCCAGGAGGGTGAACAGCGGTTGCTGCAGAGGTTCGAGGATGTGTGCGAGGCTCACGCCCGCCTCCTTAAGAGTCATGTTGACTATAAAGCGGGAGCGGCTCGGGCCACAAGTGCGAATGGAGACCCGGGGTCCGTGACCGCCAGGCGGTCACGGACCCTCCTCGCGGCGCCATGGAGACGGGGCGCGTCCGCCGGCGTCCTTCACGAGGCCGACGTCGGCGCGGAACGGGGAGCCGGCGTCAACGGTCCTCGGTCAGGGCGGCCGACCTCGGGGTGCAGGGTTCCGGCCTCGCGCGCCTCGTGCCGAGGCCGCGCGAGCGGCGCGGATCGGCCGGAACGCCGAGGCGGTCGGTCGACGAGGGGAGACACCGTGGCATCGGTGTCGGGAAGCTTTGTTGTGGATTGCGTGTCGCTCCTTTCGATGGTGGCGTCGGTGTGTCGCTCCATCGCATAAGCTCTGCCCGAACTGATGACCGTTCCGCTTCACGGAATCGGTCAGTTCCTGGTCAAGACGCATGCAGGAGCACGTGAGACGCCGTGATTTCCGAGCCGGAAATGGTGGAGGACGCCCCTACTTTCGGGGCGCGTCGAGTGGTTGGTGACTACGGGAGCGAGCCGGGACAGCACGGCAACACACCGAGACCGTGGCGTTGGGCCGTCGGTGGCATGCTGGTGGCATCGGCGGTGTGGTCGACGGCGATGGTCCGTCCGGGGTTCGGTGTGCCGGGGCCGGACACCCACGGCTACCAGTTGACCCAGCGAGCCTGCCGAACCGTTCAACTGCCCGCCATGAGCCTTGAGGTCGCGCCCATGGACAGCACGAGCGTCATGTCCTCCGGTCTGTCGGAGGACCCCGCCCTCGACCACCTCCGGTGCTCCATACATCTGCGCCCGGACCCCGAGCCGACGGGCGCTGAGCCAGGCTGGTTCGTCGATTACCACGTCAGTGTCAGTGTCACACTGCACAAGAAGGCCGATCCCGTGGCCGAGTTCGACGCGGAGCGGCGGGTCACGGCCCTCGGGGTCGTGGCCGAGGAGGAGGTGGAGGCCGTCGCCGGTGTCGGGGACGGTGCGTACCTGATCACCTCGGACCTCGGCAGCACGGAACTGCGGGTACGGGACGGCGGCGCGGTCCTCTCCCTCGGGCTCTCGGCCATGGTCAGTTATCTCGGCGACGGCGACGGCGACGGCGACGGCGACGGTGAGGGCGAGCAGGCGGGCGAGGCTCCGGAGACCCCCGACGTCTCCACCTACCGATCAGCGATGCTCTACGACATGCGCGCACTCATGACCCACTTGAAGAAGTAGGCCGTCGGCGGGCCCGGCAGGTGCGTGCGACGCCCGTTGTCCGCCGTGCGCACGGACCGTCAGCGCTGCTTCTCGACGTCCTTCACCGAGGTCGGCCCCAACTGCCTGGCGCTGGCGTACTCAGGCATCGTCATGGGCTTGTCGAACAGGAAGAACGACTGGTTCGTGCCGACCGTGAACTCCATGTACGCACCCGTGGTGGCGTCGAAACCGTAGTAGGCGTTGCAGGTGGAACCCGACGTGTACGTGCCGTCCATACCGGGCTGCGCGAGGACCGCGACGCCGTTGGACGAGGTCTCCACCTTCTCCGTCGGCGTGAGCATCTTGCAGCGCGGTACCGGCAGGCCCTTCATGATGAAGTACCCGTACTCGCCGTTGGCGTTCTGGATGTAGACGTAGGAGAGTTTGCCCCGCTTCCCCCATGTCTTGATCCACTGATTGATCGCCTCACGCGTCGGCGAGTAGGCCATACGGCCCGCCGGTTGCTGGGCGACGAGGTGGTCGTAGTTCTCCTGCTTGGCCCTGTTCTCCTTGTCCTGGCTGGAGTCGGTGCAGGACGCCAGGGCGAAGGCCGCGACGAGCGCGACCACGGTGGCCTGGACCGTGCGTGCGAAGTTCATCATGCGGCGCTGCCCTCTTCCCTGGACGATACGGGGATCAATCGGTGCACGTGGTGCGCGTGACGGTGGCGTCCAGCCGGTACGGGAGATCCTTGTCGCGGAAGGGCGCCCGGTGTTCCTGGGCCGCCTTCGAGTTGTACGCGTTGATCGCCTCGGTCCGCGAGACCTTCAGCGCGGTGATCGACTGGTCGATCTGCTCCGTGCGAGCCGGTGAAGCGGCGCTGCGCTCCTCCCGGAGCGTCTGGACCGCCCCCTCGGCGTTCTGGGCGGCCTCGCACAGCTCGAAGAACTCCTCGTACGTGGTCTGACGGAACTCGCCCGAGCCGACGGTGTTCTCGCGCTGGTCCGCCGCACCGCGGAACGGAGCGGTGATCCAGCCCGCGCCGCCGAACGCGAACGCCCCGATCATGTACAACACCGCCAGGCCGACGATCCCGCCGACGGCCCAAGCCCCTGACCGTGCCCCCTCGCGTACCTGCCCCATGGCTGTCCCCTTCACAGGTGGGTGTTGCGGCTTCACAGGTGGGTGTTGCGGCGTGGAACCTCCTTCTGCGAAGGAGGACACGGCGCCCGCTGAATCGGTTCCGCCGTCACGAGCACCGGCCGGCGGCGCTCGCCCGGTGATACGTTCGTATACGGGCTGTATGCGAGGGAGGGGGCGCTGTGGCATCGGGACGGGACAAGGCGTACGCCTTCCTCAGGAAGCACGTTCTCACCGACCCTGAGGTGCAGGGCACGTTCCTCTCCGAGCAGGAGCTCGCCGATCGCATCGGGGTGTCGCGCACGCCCGTCCGAGAGGCGCTGCTGCTGCTGGCCGCAGAGGACCTGGTGCGGCTCGTGCCCAAGCGCGGGGCGCAGATCGTGCCGTTGACGGGGCGAGAGCTCAGCGAGCTGATGGAACTGCGCGGGATCGTCGAACGGTACGCGGCCGAGCGGGTCATCGCGAACGGCGTGGCGCCGCTGGAGGAGCTAGGGGAGATCCTGGAACGGCAGCGGGCGCTGAGCGAGCCGGAACTGGTCAAGGAGTTCATCGCGCTGGACCATCTCTTCCACGCGACCATCGTGGCCGCGGTGGGAAACGCGCTGCTGGACCGGCACTACGACGGGCTGCGGAGCAGGCAGGTACGGTCCGGGGCGGCCGCGCTGTTCCATCAGCACGGACGGCAGGCGGCGGTGCTCGGCGAGCACCACGCGATCCTGTCCGCCATCGCGTCAGGAGACCCGGAGGCGGCGCGAGCCGCGATCGACGACCACTTGGACGCGACGCTCAAGGTTCTGCTCGCCGGGCGGTAGCGCCGGCCGGGTCCTGGACCGTTCGGTCTGCGGGCGAGGCTCCTCGACGACTTGCGGGGTGCCGGCCCTGCGGTTCGGGTCGCCACGCACGTCCTGTCCGGCGCGTGCACCTGACGCGGCATCACACTTTGTCCCGAAGAGGGCAGTTGGTGCAGCCGTGAAGCTTCACTAGCAACTCCTAATTTAGGAATTATTGTTGACGCCCGGCGGCAGTGGCTGCAAGCTCCTGGAAACAAACCGCGGGCGCGCGGGCGCTGACTGGTCCCAGGCCTGAGCTGCCGCACCCTCCACGAGGGAGCGGCAGCTCGGACACACGACCAGGACGGGTCGGCACGCCTGATCGATGGGACAGCGAAGGTTCCGATGTGAAACGACATCTCACCGTCCTCCTCGCCCTACTGACCGGCATGCTGGTCGTGCAGGCACCCGCTCACGCCCGGCCGGCTGCCGAAACGGTCGCCGCCGCGGCGGGAGCACCGCAGCAGGTGCTCAGCCCGACGCCGTACATGGGCTGGAACACCTACTACGCGCTGGGTGGCGACCCGACCGACGCCGAGATCAGGTCGATTGCCGACTTCCTGGTCAGCAGCGGCCTGCGGGACGCCGGCTACGAGTACGTCTGGATCGACGGCAACTGGGCGGCGCCGACCCCGCGCAGCGCGGCCGGCGACCTGGTGCCCAACCCCGACCAGTTCCCCGACGGGCTGAAGCCGCTGGTCGACTACATCCACTCCAAGGGACTGAAGGCCGGCATCTACACCGACGCCGGACCGTACATCCCGGGCAAGTGCGGACTCGGAAGCCACGGCTACTACCAGCGCGACGCGGACAACTTCGCCGCCCTGGAGTTCGACGCGGTCAAGGTGGACTACCTCTGCGGGATCGCCGCGGACCTCGACCCCAAGACCGTGTTCACCGAGTTCGCCCAGGCGTTGCGCAACAACGCCAGCGGGCGCCCCATGCTCTTCAACCTCTGCAACCCGGTGACCTCTCCTGACTGGGGCAACTACCCCGAGGAGCAGCAGTCCACGTACTCCTGGAGCTACGCGCCGGGGATCGCGCAGTCCTGGCGCACTTACACGGACGTGGGTTTCGTCGGCGAGATCAAGTTCAAGGACGTGCTGCGCAACTACGACGCGAACGCGCGGCACCCCGAGGTCGCCGGACCGGGCCGCTTCAACGACCCGGACTACCTCGGACCGGAACTGGGGATGAACGACGAGGAGTTCCGCACCCAGATGACGCTCTGGTCGGTGGCGGCGGCGCCGCTGGTGATCGGCAGCGACGTCCGCAAGCTCAGCAAGACCTCGCTCGACATCCTCGGTGACCGCGACGTGCTCGCCATCAACCAGGACAAGGCCGCCGTCCAGGCCGTCCGCGTCGGCCCCGCCGGTACGACGGAGACCTGGGTGAAGCGGCTGGCCAACGGTGACCGCGCCGTAGTGCTGCTGAACCGGGGAGACAGCCCCGCGACCGTGACGACCAAGGCACGCTCGGTCGGGCTCTCGGGGGATCGCTTCACCCTGAAGAACGCCTGGACCAACCAGGTCACCGAGAGCGCGGGCACCATCAGTGCCGCTGTCCCGGCGCACGGCGCGGCTCTGTTCCGCGTCAGCAAGGCCACGGGCAAGCCCGGTGTTCCGCACGTCGTCGCGGGTCTGCCGCAGGTGACGCAGGTCGGTGACGACGCCGTCCCGGCCGGGGTGGCTCCGGTGGTCGCCGGCGGCGACCAGGCACGGGTCGAGGTCGCCGTGCGCAACGACGGTGCGCAGCCGGTGTTCGCGCCGCGGGTCGAGCTGGCCGTCCCGGCCGGCTGGACGGTCCGTGCCGTCGGCGACGCGCCGAAGGTGCTGCGCTCCGACCGGTCCGTGAACCTCGCCTTCACGGTGACGCTGCCGGCCACCGCCTCACGGGGCGACGCCGCGCTGACGGCCACCACCTCGTACCAGGTGGTGGGCAAGGGGCGGCTGCGGCAGGAGACGGCGACGTCGGTGGTCGTCGCTCCGGTGGCGCCGGACGGTGATGTCGTCCTCTCGCACCATGACTGGATCAGCGCCACCAGCGGCTGGATGAGCCCGACGGTCGACAAGAGCGTCGGCGGCTGGTCGCCGATCAGCATGCTCGGCCAGGTCCACCCGACGGGCATCGGCGTCGCCTCACCTTCCACGGTCCGCTACTACGTGGGCGACAAGTGCAGCCGGCTGACCGCGACCGTCGGCATCGACGACGCGGTGCGCAACGTCGGCCCGGAGGGCGGCACATCGACCTTCAAGGTGATCGGTGACGGCCGGGTGCTGTTCGACAGCGGTGTGGTGACCCGTGACGAGACCCGCGAGGCAGACGTCGACCTGACCGGCGTCCGGGTGCTCGACCTCGTGGTCGGCGACGCCGGCGACGGCGGCTACAACGACCGCGCCAACTGGGCGGGTCTGAACGCCGCCTGCTGATCCGGATCGGCCGCACCCTGGTGACACCGCGCCGGGGTGCGGCCGATTTCGCAGGGTCCCGAGTGGCTGTCGGCGTTCTTGGCCGCTGTTCCCGGGACACCTCACCCACGGCGTCGCGCCTTGGCCGAGCGCTGGATTGATCCGGTGACCAACCTCCAGGACCGCTCCGCATACCCGGCCGTCTTGGCTGCTGTCGTTCTCGTCCGCGTGAAAGCCGGGTCCGGGACCGGCGCGCTGGACGAGCGCAGCGACCAGGCCGCGTGACCATGCGCGACATCCGGCGGGAACCGGACGAGCACGTCCGGTTCGCGGCTTACCTGGACGAGCTTCGGCAGGTCACCGACGCGGACGAGGTCGACGTGATCAGTGGCATTCTCACCGATCCGGACCAGACGATGGCCCGGTCGGCCGTCCTGCGGCACTTGGACCGCCGAGCCGCGGATCTGCACGCCGAACCCGTCTACGAAGAGTGGGCACAGACCATGGCCCTGACGGTGATTCGCCATGACTTCCTCGTCCGACGACTGCAGGAGTGGTCGCTCTTCCGAGCCATCACACGCGAACTGCCGTGGCAGCACGGCGAACTGCTCGCGTCCTCCGACTGGCTCCAGCTCAAGGCCGCCGCCGCCTCGAACACCGAGGCAGGCCAGATTTTCGCCGACAGCGGTCGCACCAAGCGCATCCGCACCACTGCCAGGACCAGCCTGAAGAGTCAGCGCAGACACTGAACTCAACGGGTTCCCGTCGCACGGCAAGTGCCGGGCCGGGTACGACCTGGTCCCGGACTGGGGGAACCGGCCGGCGCCGGTCGTGCTCGCTGTACCGGCGTTCCGGAGCGGTGTTCGGATCGCGGTGAGCGTCCGAGCCCCTCCGGGTCCCCGCCCGGCAAGGGCGGCGGACTGATGGGGTTGCCTATCCGTAGCTGACGGGGGCTCGGATTGGTCGCGGGAAGAAGTCGATCGAGAGGGCATCCGGACCAATCCGCCCGCCGGTCTGGCCCGGATTCCCCACGTGAGCGACGAAGCGAGGAAGCCCGGTGAGCCCTGGCGACGGCCGCGGCCGGGACTGCGTCTGGGGCTGGGAGCGTTCAGCGGCGTCCTGGCGGGGTTCGCCGCGCTCGCCCTCGCCGGACTGACCGCGGCAGTGGTACGTCCGCAGGCCGACCCGGTGGTGGCCGTCGGAGGTGCGGCCATTGACCGGACGCCGGCCGTAGTGAAGGACTGGGCCGTCCGCAGCTTCGGCACCGACGACAAACTGGTGCTGCAGGTCGGCATCCTGGCTGTCCTCGCGGTCCTGGCCCTCGCCCTCGGGGTGCTCGCCACCCACCACCGACGGACCGGCGCGGGCGGGGTGCTGATCTTCGGCGCGGTGGGAGCGCTGGCGGCGACCGGCCGCCCCGACTCCATCGGCCCCATGGACGCACTGCCCTCTCTTGTCGGAGCGCTCGGCGGCGCGCTGCTCCTCCACGCCTCGGCGGGCCGCCTGCCCACAGCGCGTCCCGACGTCGGATCCTTACCGGGCGCGGCCGGTTCGGCGGCCGCCTCTGACGACTCCACCGCGGCATCCGTCTCGGACGGACCCGCCGCTCGATCCGCACCCGCCGAACCGGGCGCGGGCCCCGCACCCGCCGAAGCGGTCGCGGGCCCCTCACTTCCCGAACCGGCCGCGGACGTGGGATGGGACCGGCGCGGGTTCGTGATCCTGGCGACGGCCGCCGCGGCCGCCTCGGTCGGCGCCGGCGTGCTGGGACGCGCACTCAACGGCTCCAGCGGTCGTGAGGCCATCGCCTCACGACAGGATCTCGTCCTTCCGCCACCCTCCTCACCGGCACCCGCGGTCCCGCGCGGCGCGCACCTCACGGTCGCCGGCATCAGCCCGTTCTTCACGCCGAACAAGCGGTTCTACCGGGTGGACACGGCTCTGGTGGTGCCCCGGGTGGACGCCACGTCCTGGCGTCTACGCGTCCACGGCAAGGGAGTGTCCCGTGAGAAGACCCTGACCTTCGACGACCTGCTGCGGCGGGAGCTGATCGAACGCGACATCACCCTGACCTGCGTGTCCAACGAGGTAGGTGGTCCGTACGTCGGCAACGCCCGCTGGATCGGTGTCCGGCTGGCCGACCTGCTCACGGAGTGCGGCGTCACGCCGCCCTCCCACGGCGGGCCCGCCGACCAGTTGGTGGCCAGTTCGGTCGACGGCATGACCCTCGGCTCCCCGGTCGAGGACGTCATGGACGGCCGTGACGCAATCCTCGCCGTCGGCATGAACGGCGAACCCCTGCCGTTCGAGCACGGGTTCCCCGTGCGCATGGTCGTGCCGGGACTGTACGGCTACGTCTCCGCCTGCAAGTGGATCGAGGACCTCGAACTGACCACCTTCACCGACTACGACGCCTACTGGGTCGAGCGCGACTGGGCCCGTGAGGCCCCGATCAAGACGCAGTCCCGGATCGACACCCCGAAACCGTTCGCCCGGCCGAGGTCCGGCACGGTCATGGTGGTCGGCGTCGCCTGGGCACAACGCCGGGGAATCGACAAGGTCGAGGTCCGCATCGACGACGGGCCCTGGCAGCAAGCCACCCTCGCGGCCGAGGACTCCCGTGACACGTGGCGCCAGTGGTCACTGCCCTGGCAGGCGACCAAGGGCGGTCACACCCTCACCGTCCGGGCCACCGACGGAACCGGCGAGATACAGACCGCCGAGCGCGCCGGAACCGTCCCGGACGGCGCCGACGGCCGGCACTCCGTCGTCGTCACCGTGGAATAGCGGAACGGCGACGCCCTGCCACGCCCCTCTGCGCACCCCCGACAGACCCTCACTTTCCGTATCCGAATCCCCGTCAACGCAGCCTTCGTGCTGCCCGTTTCACAGGAGAACCCATGAACACCCGCATCCGCCGTGCCGCCGTCGCCGTCACCGCTGCGGCCGTCCTGCCTCTCGCTCTCACCGCCTGCTCCGGCGACGCCGACGGCAAGTCCTCCGACTCCGCCCAGGCCGAGTCGTCCGCGCCGGCGGGCGACGACAAGTCCAGCGAGGCGGCGGACGGCATGGCGTCCGCTGATGAGCCGTTCGGCCCCGCCTGCTCGTCGGTGCCAGAGGAGGGTGCCGGTTCCTTCGACGGCATGGCCATGGACCCGGTCGCCACGGCCGCGTCCAACAACCCCGCGCTGTCGACGCTGGTCAGCGCCGTCAAGAAGGCCGGCCTGGTCGACACGCTCAACAACGCCCAGAACATCACGGTGTTCGCACCGACGAACGACGCGTTCGCCAAGATCCCGCAGGCCGACCTGGACAAGGTCCTCAACGACAAGGCTCAGCTCACGAAGATCCTCACCTACCACGTCGTGGGCCGGCACCTGACGCCCGAGGACCTGAAGAGCGGATCGTTCGAGACGCTGGAGAAGGCCGAGCTGGTCACGTCCGGTTCGGGCGAGTCCTACACGGTGAACGACACTGCGAACGTCGTCTGCGGCAACGTCAAGACGGCCAACGCGACGGTCCACATCATCGACAGCGTCCTGATGCCCAAGAACTGACGCCGATCGGCGAGAGCCGGGCACGGCGCTGGGGTGGCTGGACCGTCCGGCCACCCCAGCCACCGTCCCGCCCACGCGGGCCCCTCACCGACAGGAGCACCTTGCCCACCGTGTCATCCCGGGCACAGGGGTGCCCCGCGCCCAGGGGCACGGACACCTCGCTCAGGAAGAGGCCCGGACGGCGAGGTGGAGTTCACGTCCACGAAGGCAGGGGCGAGCGCACGACCACCGGCTCTCCGGCGCCGGTGGCATCGGCGAACCGGTCGAAGCGTGCGGTGTCCGGTGCGACCAGGTGGGCGACGGCCGAGGCCGCGGTGCGATGCCAGTAACCATGATGGCGGAGCATCGCATGGTCGCCGCCCTCGATCAGCAGCATTCCCGCCCGCGCGCCTGCCGCCCGCGCACGCCGCACACAGACGGCCG
The DNA here is from genome assembly GCF_053593375.1 of Streptomyces sp. NPDC002309. Classification (NCBI taxonomy): domain Bacteria; kingdom Bacillati; phylum Actinomycetota; class Actinomycetes; order Kitasatosporales; family Streptomycetaceae; genus Streptomyces; species Streptomyces sp. NPDC002309. The sequence goes on from NZ_JBSFCI010000006.1 coordinate 99,668, forward strand.
ACCCGTCAGGGTCGGTGACGCGGTCACGATCGCCGTGCAGCACCAGTACGTCCTTGCCCTTCAGATGGCTGACGGGTTCGCCCGGCGGACACCACGGCGCCAGTGCCACCACACCTCGCACCTGCTCGGCGCCCGCCGCCCTGAGGGCGGCGCGCCCGCCCATCGAGTGACCCAGCAGGACGACGGGCACGTCCCCGACGAGTTCCCGCAGCCGGTCCAGCGCCCGCCGGGCGTCACGCAGGGGGTCGGCTTGATCGCCGTTCCAGCCGCGTCGGCGATAGCGCACCTGCGCCAGCAGCACGTCCTCCCGGTTCACCTGCGCGGCGACGGCACGCACGAAGGGGCGCATCCGCAACGCCGCCAGATGCCAGGGCCTGGCCACTTGGCGGCCCTCCGCCCGGCCCCCGTGCAGCATCAGCACCACCGCACTCACGACCGGTGGCCGATGCCGTATCGACAACAGGCCTTCCCCCGACGCGTCTTGTGAACTCATGCCAGTCCTTCCGTCGTGTCACGGCTTCCGTCAAGTCCTCCGTTGCCGAGGCGCGGTCGGATGGGTCCGCCGTACGCCCGGATCCGGCACCAGCGGCTCCGCCCCCGGGGAGTCCGACGAAACGCTCTCACGCGAGCTCCCTCCACGCGGACCCCGCCACGGAATGCCCCACGTCGGCGTTGATCACCACCGGTCGGGGTGAGCGATGCCGCATGCGCAAGCGTCGGAAGAGGCGTCGCCACGCACCAGTCGGAGACGACCGTGCCGGTGCCGGTGCCGGTGCCGGTGCCGGGCGAAGGCGGCGGGCCGGCTCACACCGACGCGCGGGGGCCGACAGGACTGAGCGCCCGCCCCCGCAACGCCGTCCCGCTGTGCATACCGGCGCAAGAGCCCCGATAACACCGTTCGGTACGGGATCAGGCCGGCATCTCCAGCACGGCGATCGGCTCCGACGTGGGCTGTTCCGAGCCGCCGGTCGGCTCGACGGTGATCCCCACACCCGCGGCACCGTCCACGGGCCCCCGCATCAGCACGGCCTGTCCGGTGCGGCCGGGGTCCATCAGGCCCGCCGAGCGCATCCTCCCGCCGTCGTCGAACCACAGCTGGTACACCTTGTCCCGCGGCGGCTCGGCCATCCCCGATGCCACGAACACGGCACGGTCCCGGCCGGCGGAGGCCACCAGGGTGGCGCTCGCCCCGCCCGGCAACCGCACCGTCCGCGACTTGGCGTCCGGCGCGGCCAGCACCCCCGTCAGCGCGTCGACCCGCTGCTCCGCCAGGACCGCGCGTTCCGCGGAGTCCCGCGCCCGTTCGTGCTGCCAGAGGGCCGTGCCGCCCAGCGCGGCGGCGGCCACGCACGCGGCCAGCGCACACCGGGACAGCGCCCTGGCCCTCCTCGCCCCGGCGCGCCTGGCCCACTCCACCGGCCGGCCGGCCGGTGGTACCTGCCGCACGCTGGTGACACGGCGCAGCACCTGCTCCCTGAGCGCCGCGCCGGGTGTGACCGTGGCCGCGAGCCCCAGCCGTGCCGCGGTGGCCGCGAACTCCGCGGTCTCCTGCCGGCAGGGCTCGCAGTCGGTCAGATGCCGTGCGAAGGCGGCACGTTCGTCGTCCGGCAGTGCGTGCAGGGCGTAGGCGCCGGTGAGGCCGTGCGGGTCGGCCAAGCTGTTCATACGCTCACTCCCAGGCAGTCGCGGAGCCGGATGAGGCCGTCGCGCAGCCGTGTCTTGGCCGTGCCGAGCGGCAGCGTGAGCGCCTCGGCGACCTGCCGGTAGGTCAGGCCCCGGTAGTAGGCCAGCGTCACGGCCTGGCGCTGGATCTCGGTCAGGGTGCGCAGACAGCGGCGCACCTGCTCCCGTTCCAGCCGGGTCTCCACCTGTTCGGTCACCTCGTCGTACTCGGGCGTACGGTCGAGCAGTGCGGCCTTGTGGTCACGGGCCGCCGCGGCCTCCACCGACCGGACCCGGTCCACGGCGCGCTGGTGGGCCATGGTCAGCACCCAGTTGATCACCGTTCCGCGCTCGGGCCGGTACCGGGGAGCCGTGCGCCACACCTCCACCAGGACCTCCTGGGCGACCTCCTCCGACTGTGCCCGATCGCGCAGCACCGCCCGGACCACTCCGAGCACGGATCCCGCCACGGCGTCGTACACCGCGGCGAAGGAGTCCTGGTCCCCCAGAGCCACTTCATGGATCAACTTCTGGAGATCGGGCTGGGTCGATGGATTCGTGCCGATGTATACGGCTTCCTTCACGGTTTTCACTCCAACGGGCGCGACGAGCGGGGTGTCCCCGCGTAATCCGAGGCAGCTCGGAGGGCGGATTGGTTCACGTGCGGGTGACTTTGCCTCTGCCCGGACTTCTCCCTCCTCGACTTCTCCGACCGGCGCCGTCACGGCGATCGAGTGAGTTGCGCGCAGAGGCGTTCGAAGCATCCGGTACTCCGGGTCGTCCGATGCGCCGCGGGAGGCCGCGCGCGAGGTCGCGCGGGGACGCGGACTTCGCGTCGTGGTCCTCATCAGCCGCGCCTGTCCCTGTGAGGCCGGCGCCGGCCCGCCGCGTCGCCGGTTGCCCCGGACAGTCCAGACCCGCTCGCGCACGCGCAGAGGCGAGGCGAGGGTGACAGTGACCCGTCCGCCGCGCGGGCGGCCGTCTCACCGTCGTCAGTGAAAGTGAAGGAGACCGCATGCCCGGCGACGCCGACGCCAAGCCCGCACAGCCGTCCGTCGCACGGGCCAACGAAGCCGTTCTGAGCCGTTTCGACTTCTCCGACACCCGTGACGTCGAGGACGCCCGGCGCGGCTTCCTGGGCACCGCCCGGGACGGTGTGGTCAAGGACGCGGAAGGACGTCCGGTCTGGGATCTCGGAGCCTACGACTTCCTCGGCAGTGACTGCCCGGCGACCGCCAACCCGAGCCTGTGGCGGCAGAGCGGGCTGTGCGCCGAGCACGGTCTCTTCGAGGTGACGGAGGGCATCTACCAGGTCCGCGGCTTCGACCTCTCGAACATGACGCTGGTGGAGGGGGAGCGGGGAGTCCTGGTCATCGATCCGCTCCTGTGCGCGGAGACAGCCGCGGCGGGCCTGGCGCTGTACCGCGAGCACCGCGGGGAGCGGCCCGTCACAGGGGTGCTGTACACCCACAGCCACATCGACCACTTCGGCGGTGTCCGAGGCGTCGTGACCGAGGAGGACGTGGCGGGCGGGGTGCCCGTGCTGGCCCCGCACGGCTTTCTGCGGCACGCGGTGAGTGAGAACGTCTACGCGGGCACCGCCATGGCCCGCCGCGCCGCCTATATGTACGGGGCCGTGCTGCCCAAGGGCGAGCGCGGCCAGATCGGGACCGGCCTGGGGCAGACGACCTCGACCGGCATGGCCGGGCTCATCCCGCCGACCGTGGACATCACCGGCACCGGGCAGACCGAGACCGTCGACGGCATCAGGATGGTCTTCCAGCTCACCCCGGGCACCGAGGCACCCGCAGAGCTGAACATCCACTTCCCGGCCCACTCCGCGCTGTGCATGGCCGAGAACGCCACCCACAACCTGCACAACCTCCTGACACTGCGCGGGGCCGAAGTCCGCGATGCCCGGGTGTGGGCCCGGTATCTCACCGAGGCCATCGAGCTGTTCGCCGGCGCGAGCGAGGTGGCGTTCGCCTCCCACCACTGGCCGGTCTGGGGCCGCGACCGCGTCACGGAGTTCCTGTCGGAGCAACGTGACCTCTACGCGTACCTGCACGACCAGACCCTGCGCATGCTCAACCAAGGGCTGACGGCCCTGGAGATCGCCGAACGGATGCGCATGGCGCCGACGCTCGAACGCGCCTGGCACACGCACGGCTACTACGGCTCCGTCAGTCACAACACCAAGGCGATCTACCAGCGTTACCTGGGCTGGTTCGACGGCAACCCGGCACATCTGTGGGAGCATCCGCCCGCCGAGTCCGCACGGCGCTATGTGGCGTTCATGGGCGGTGCGGACGAGGTGGTCCGGCGGGCCCGTGAGTCGTTCGCCGACGGTGACTACCGCTGGGTGGCCCAGGTCGTCGACCATGTCCTGTTCACCGACCCGGACCACGAGCAGGCCCGCCGCCTGCAGGCCGACGCGCTGGAGCAGCTCGGATACGGCAGCGAGAACGGCACCTGGCGCAACTTCTACCTCATGGGGGCCCTGGAACTGCGCCGCGGCTCCGTCGGCACCCCCACGGTGACAGCGTCCCCCGACGTACTCGCCGCCCTGACCATCGAACAGCTCTGCGACTCGGTCGCCATCAGGGTGGACGGACCGCGCAGCTGGGGAGCGGACATCACCGTGCGATGGAACGTGAAGGACGGTGAACCGGTGACGATGAGGCTGCGCAACGGAGTCCTCATCCACGCCTCGGGCACCGGCTCCGTGGCGACCGAGCCGGATGTCCTCGTCACGCTGGCCGAGACGGATCTGAGGGACGTTCTCCTCGGCACCGTCAGCCCGTCGGCGCTGGTGGACCGAGGCGCCGCCCACGTCACCGGCGACGCCGCCAAACTCACCGAACTCTTCTCCTGCCTGGACGCACCGGATCCGGACTTCGCCATCGTCACACCATGACCGAGGCGGCGAACGCGGCGTGTCCGGCGCTCACCGGCCGAGGTGGGGACGGGGTGCCGTGAGGGTCCCCAGCGGCTGTGGCGGGGACCGATCCCGTCAGGTCGACGGTCGACGGTCGAGGAGATCGTCCGGCGGCTCCTCGCCCACGGCGACCCGGCCGCCGAGACCCTGCTCGCCGAGTCGCCCACCGCCTCAAGGTCACCCTCGCCTCCCTGTACCGCGCTCGCCGGTACCGCGCGTCCTGCGCGAGCCTGAAGGCCCCCGACCTGGTGGAGGGGCCCCTCGAACGGGGAGGCGGGGAGCGGCCGTCCACCCGCAGCCTGCGAGAGGAGCTGTCCTCCCGGGTATGCCGCGAGCGTGAAATCCGGGACCGGCGCGCTTCGCCCTCAAGGCGACCGGGTTCAGCCGAGACCCCGGTGCGCGGCCCACAACTCCCCGGCGCGGCCGGCAGCTTCGGCGACCAAGGACGCCAGTTCGGGTCTGTCCGGTACGGGGAACGAGACGTATGCGCCCCGACCACCACCGACCGGGCGGCCATAGGCCTTCACGGCGAGGTGACCGTCCGGAAGAAGCCTGACGTCGAGCGTGGTCAGCGTGAACGCCTCACCGCGCCGAGTGTCCGTCCAGCGGAGCGCCTGCGGGATCGTGACATTGTTCGCCAGAGCACTCACTTCCAGGCCGCTGCTCATGGACGGATGATCTCATACGAGTTGGCGCAGGTGGCCACCAATGGACCTGCGGCAGACGGTTCGTTCACGTCCTGGCAGGAGCCTGGATCCATCGCGCACTCCACCGTGAGTGCGACCCGCCGGGGAGCCGGTCCCTAACCGACCAGGCGACGCCGCCAGTTCAGGGGGGTGACGGTGATGGCCCGGCCAGGGTCATGGTCCCACTCGGCGTGGAGGCCGGCTGCTTCGAGGGCGGCCACGACCTCGCGGCCGATCGCCGCGGTGGTCTCGGACGAGCCGTCGAAGCCGCCGTGGAGGAGCATCAGTCCGTGGCCGGCCGCGGCGGAGTCCGTGCACTGGGTGTGGAAGTAGACGAAGCCGCGGGAGTCGGGCCCGCTTTCTCCGCCGATCTCCGACTGTCCACAGCTGCGGCAGCAGGTGAAGTTCTCGCGGGCGGTGATGCCTGCCTCCTGGAGGGCGTTGAACGCCCGGGTGAGCCGCTCAGGGTCCGTCTCGCCCTGCCATTCGGCCTGTTCCGCGACACGCTCCAGCCACATCCGGTCGGCCAGCGCCTCGGCCTGCTCGCGTGAGACGGGCCGACGGTCATCGGTGACCAGGTACTCCTCCGCGAGCTCGGCCAGTTCGGCGCGGGAGGCGTAGCCGCCGACCAGCACCTCGCGGACGTGCGTCTCCAACACCTCGCGCTCGTCGCTGTCGAGTTCGAGCGGCGGCACCTCGCGGGCGGGCCCCATGTCCAGGAGGGACCAGGCAAGTCCGGCGTCCCAGTCGGCATCCTGACGGGCCCAGCCGGCAACGGCAGCGATCACGACCTCGGGCCTGTCGACCGTCGCTTGGAAGTGACGGTCGGTGGCACCGTCGCGATGCTCGAGCGTGTAGTCACCACCGGCTTTGTGCCAGACCTGGGCGAAGACGTCCGGCAGGTCAGGTATCCGCTTGATCACCAGGAACCGGTCGCCCGCACCACCGATTCGCCGGACCAGCACGGCCAGTTCCTCGGCGGACACGCGGAGGTGCCGCTCCCGGTCCTCCGTCTTCACCGCGATCTCGAGCATGCGCAGACTGTCTAACACCCCCGGGTCAGCGGACCTCCCGGGGGTTGCGGCACAACCGCAGGGCGACAGCTGAACGAGCCCTGATCCGGAGTGCTGAGACACAACGATCAGCGAGCCCGTCTGAAGCCCGGATGCACGGTTGCACGGACAGGCCCGGCCGCCGCACGTCATTGTGCGGTGGCCGGGCCTGTTTCCACGCGCTGCGCGCGTGGGAAGCCGAATCAGGCGGAGGCCAGCCCGGCCTTCAGGCCGGCAGCGATCTTGACGACGCGCTCGGCCTGGACGCGGGCCGCGGCACGGGTGGTGTCACCGACCGGGTTGTTGCCCTGCGCGTCGACGTGCGAGGTGCCGTACGGGTTGCCGTCGGCGAACTTGACAGCGTCCGTGTAGCCGGGGGAGACGAGGATGCCGCCGAAGTGGTGGACGGAGTTGTACAGCGCGAGCAGCGTCGACTCCTGGCCGCCGTGCGTGGTGGCCGTGGCGGTGAAGCCGCTGTACACCTTGTCGGCAAGCTTGCCCTGGGCCCACAGGCCGCCGAGCGTGTCCATGAACTGCTTGAGCTGGGAGGCGATGTTGCCGAAGCGGGTGGGCGACCCGAAGATCACCGCGTCCGCCCACTCCATGTCCTCCGGGGTGGCGGTCGCGGTGCCGGCGGTGGCCGCGGCGTTGGCCGCCCAGGCCGGGTTGGAGTCGATCGCGGCCTGGGGAGCAAGCTCCGCAACCTTGAGCAGGCGCACCTCGGCGCCGGCCTTCTCCGCGGCCTGCGCGATCTCTTCGGCGATGGCGGTGACCGTACCGGTGGAGGAGTAGTAGACGACAGCGAGCTTGACGGGGCTGGGCACTGTGGTGGTCTCCGTGTTCTCTGGGGCGGACTTGCGGTTACGGCTGAAAATGCCCATGACGGCTTTCGTACGTTGATCGGACACCCGTCGAACCGGGTGATGGTTGAACCCTAAACCATCACTGCTGGGTCCTGTCGACGTGGTCCGAGGTGATGTACGTCGCATCAGTCCCCCCTCACCTGGGCATTAGTGCCCGGCCGCTCCAGAAGCGGGTCGGTGACCGTTGACGGCGGCGCGGATGACGATGGGGCGCCGCCCCTCCGCCCTGTCGTTGGACGCGGAATCCCGGCCCACGGGCAGACAGGGGGGCGGGGACACGGGAGTGGCGGGCGGTGTATTCGCCCTGGCGAGCGCCCGGATTTACCGGGGCTACCTGCCGCCCACCGCCTGCCATCGCGCCGGCGACGAACGGTTCCGCCACGGCTGCCGTTCGGTCGGCGACGACTGTCCGTCGGACTTCTACCGGGCCCACTTCGGACCGTCGGGCAACCGAGGCTCACCGGGGAACGCGCCCGGAACAGCAGCAGGGAGGCCATCCACCGGGCAGGTCGCGCTTTCGGCACCGCAGCTTGACCCCGGTGGACCTCTACGGTCACCGCACGTGGCCGAGTGGACTCCAGTCGAACCAGCCGCGAGACGTGTTGTAGACGCTCGTGGGTTCGTCACAGGTCCGCGATGTCGAGATCTGCAGGGCGACGGCATCCGCGCGCGCAGCGTAGCCGTCCGCCAGAACCACCAAGATCAGAACCGTGGACGGCATCAGCGCCGGAAGAAGCCGTGCGCGGCGTCCGCGGCCTACGCGTGAGATGACCGGTGCCGCCGCGGACAGCACGAGGGCGGCCGCCAGCAGCAGCCACGGGTTCACGCTTGCTTCCCGATCAAGTCGTTCGGACAGCTCGCCGAGGTCGTCGCAGAGTATGTATGTCTCCGGTCCGTCGAGCAGCGGCAGACAGCGTGCGAGAACCGCCGCCAGCGCGAGGACTACCCCGAGGACCGGCAGCAGACTCGGCTCTTTCTCCGCCCCCGTCCTGCTCTCCACCCTTCGGCTGCCCGGCGGAACGTCCGGCCGAGCGCGCCGAGGTTACCGCCCCAGGTGTGCCGGCGTGCGGTCGCCCTGGTCGGTGAACGTCAGCGTTCGCATCGCCGGGGCCTTGATCACTGAGCGATGAGTGAGCGTACGGCGGTGACGATCACCAGCTCGGCAGCGAGTCGAACCCCCGGGCGGACCTCGACAGTCACACCGCCCAGTTCCCGATGCCCCTGACGCGTGGGGGCGCGGCCAGTGCCCGCGGCGAGCCGACGGAGCGCCGCCGGGTTCCGGCGGGCGGACAGCGCGGACGTCGAGTGCGCCGATTGCTGCCTTCCCTTTGTCTACCGCTCCGAATACGCCCTTTTATCGATGTTTGAAAGCGTAAGAAAGACGGCCGAGAACGGCGTTGGACTGTGCCAACGGCATACGATAACCAGTCAACCTGTCATGTCGGAAAGAGGTGATCGGGTGACCGTTTCTGGCGGACCCGCCGTCTTTCGTGCGCGCCGCCCGGCCGGCCTGCTGTCTCTCGTTTCCGTGGAGTCCCAGCCGTACCGCGCTGCACGGGAAATCGTCGTCGACGAATCCTGCCAGGCGGCCGGATTCCTGCGGGAGAGCCGATGGGGTGGGTCTTTTCGCCTCCACCCCTATTTCTTTGCGCGGGTGGATTCCTCTACCTTACGGATTAATCCCGAAAGCGCTCTTCCGGGATTTCCGCTCCCTTAGGAGGAACAATGAGGCGTCCCCTTCGTGCTCGTCTGGCCGCGGCGGCCGTCGCCGCGGCCGCGATCGGTGGCATGACGATCGTGGCCGCGCCGGCGGCGCAGGCCACACCCAGCGACTGCACGGGCTACCTGGCAGCTCTGGGCTTCTCCAGCACCGACACCAACCTCGCCTGCACCGTCGGCGGTTCCGGCCTGCCGGCCGACCGGCTCCTGTGCCGCGTTCTCCTCATGAACGTGTCGTCCGTCCCGCCGCTCATCGCCGACAACGCCTGCCGCCTCGCGGCGGCGTAAAGCACCGCCGCATCACCCACACACCTGGGAGGAATCGACCGAGGCGTCTTCCTCCCAGGTCGTCGGCGTGCGCCCGAAAAGACTTATTCGGTGATCCCCGGCCCGTGATCTGCCGCCCGCAAAAACCGGTCGGACGCCCGGGTATAACTCCGAGCAGGGGGAATGGGTGAAACTCGGTGAGCCCCGAGAATGCGCCCAGCGCGCGCCGGGGGTACTGCATCAAAAAATCTGCGGGTTTCCTCATCCCCTCGATTTCGTCGCGGGACATTCGCATTCCGGATCGAATGTCGGTCGGATATTGAGGCGAATGCCGGGTCGAATACCCGCTGCAGTCCGGCCGGCAAGGGAGGGATCTCCACCGGAGGCCCCGCCCACGCCGGGAGCCTGAACGTGAGGTGCCTGACGCGCCTGAGGTGCCGGAGTGCCGTCCCGGCGTCTTCGTGGTCGATCTCCACGGAGCGATGATCGGCACGGTCACGCTCGAACAGCGTGACGAGGGACGCCCGGGGCGTGTCCACCAACGGGCCGCAGAGGCCGAGATCGGCTCCCTGTTCCTGCCGGACGCGCGGGGACACGGGTATGTCGAGCGAGAGCCCACTGGTGCAGGTGCCTCGGTGGAACGGACGAGGTCCTTCCTGGAGGAGCACCAAACGGCGCGCGGACGAGTGCTGTGCGACGACGAACTGCAGTTGTGCTGGGCAGCCGGCCTGTGGGTGCGCGCCGTCAACGCGAAGACGTTCCATCTGGACAACTTCGATGCGCTGGGGCGCGACGAAGCGGAGACGCGGATGAGGCATGCCGGGATCTGACGTGGCGAGGTGCCGCCGCACTGACGCCGGGGCGTGAGCCTGTAGGGAACTCCAGGCGGCTCCGGACGGACCTTGCCCGGGTGCGTGCTGCTGACCGGCGGTCAGGTTCAGGGTCCGTCTGCCTGCGGGGACGTCGATTCCACCTTCAGAGACGGCTTCACGGGGCTCGTCTCGCCACGTTCCGGGCACTTGAAGGCAGGTCCCCGCAGGTGTCGCTCTGACGCGCGCAAGCCCGGCGGGGTTATTCGCTTGCGGCCGGTGAGGGTGCCGGATGCAATGTGCGGCATGGTGAACGAGGTCCGCTCGCCGCGACGAGACGAGATGGATGCGTACTACCGAGCCTTGCCGTTCGCGAACGGGTTGCCGAGCTGGGAGCCCGCGGACGCCGCGTGGCACGGTGGCCCCGAGCCGTGGCCTCCGCTGCGCACGCCCGCGAGCGCCGAGCAACTCGAGGAGTTGGCCGCAGCCGACGTCGCGGACGAGTCGTTCCACCCGATCGCGACGTTCGTCGACGGCAGGTGTGTCGGCGCATCGGCGACCATCTCCTTCGAGGTGACGGTCCCTGGTGGGGCAACGGTGAGTATGGCCGGCGTCACCGCCACCGGGGTGATCGCGACGCATCGCCGACGTGGTCACCTGCGGCGGATGATGCAGGGTATGTTCGAGGCGGCCCTGCAGCGAGGCGAGCCGTTGGCGATGCTCAGTGCGAGCGAGGGCAGCATCTACGGACGGTTCGGGTTCTCGCCCGCGACCTACCGCACCCGGTGGGAGCTGACCCGGCACGAAGCCGCTCTTCTTCCGGCGGCGCCGGATCCCGGGTCGCTCGAACTGGTCGACGCTGCGCAGGCACAGAGGGTATGGCCACGGGTGCATGCGGAGGTACGTGCACACCGCGTCGGGGAACTCGGGCCTCGCCCCGGACGCTGGGACGGACTGTCCGACGCGGCGGACGGCACGAACGGACCCTTGCGCTTCCTCGTCCACCGCGACCAGCACGGCGCTGCAGACGGCATCGCCAATTTCCGCCTGCCGTGGGCCCCGACCACGGACCATGCGGGAACACTCGTCGTGGAAGCCTTGGAGGCGACCAACCCTGTGGCCTACCGCTCGTTGTGGGGACTGCTGATCGACTTCGACCTCACCAAGACCGTCGTGGCGCCGGGTCGTCCGCGCGACGAACCCCTGCGGTGGATGCTCACGAATCCGCGGGCGATGCGCGTCACCCGCCAGACGGACAACCTCTGGGCACGTCTGCTCGACGTCCCCCGAGCCCTGACGCAACGCTCGTACCTCACGCCCGGCGAACTCAGACTCACCATCGACGACGACCAGATGTGCCCGGAGAACAACAGGACCTGGCTACTCAGGGCGGACGAGCGCACGGTGACCTGCGTTCCCACTGAGGAAGCTGCAGACCTGAACATCACGCTTTCGGGGCTGAGTTCGCTCTACTTCGGTGGCATGTCGGCGCACCACCTGGCGTATGCCGGCCACATCACGGCCCACACCGACGACGTGATCCGGCAGCTTGGCCGAATGTTCCGGGTCGACCCCGAACCACACAACTCCTTCGGCTTCTGACAGAGCTGGGCGTGACGCGGCGGAGCCGTCCGCCGCGGCAGGTGGGCCGGACGGAGAGGGGAGTCGACGTTCCACGTCCCGGGTGCCGAGTTGGACCAGCACCGTCGCTACAGGGTCTGGCGCGGTTGTCGGCGCCCTACGAGTTGGACCAGTCACGGGTGGACAGCACCAGGAGATATCCGTCGGGGTCACGGATCGTCACGCCCCAAGTGTCCCAGTACGGATTGTGAGCGGGCACTTGCTTCCCGCCATGGTCTTCGAGCCGTTCCACCAGGGTGTCGGGCACCGGTCCGTCGAGATAGACCACCAGCAGGTCCTCAGGAGTCGGCTGTGGATCCACGGGGGCGGTCGGATCGTGAACGAGTTCCAAGTGCCAAGCAGCATCGGGCCAGCCGACCATGAGAAGCGAGTGCCCGCCCGCGGCGCTGTCCGCCGTATGCCGATACAGGACCTCGAGGCCGAGACCCGAGATCCAGAAGCGTTCCGCCGCTCGGAGGTCGAGTGACGGACGGGCGATACGTAGGTGAGCCGTGGCGTCAGCCGGCATCGTGCTGCCTCCTGATGGTCAGGCCCATCGGAAACTGATGGGTGTGACGGAGGCTAGAGAACGAAATGATCGCGTGCCTATCGGCCGTTGGTCCTACGTCCTCGTCTCCTGGTGAAGTCCTGGCGATCGCGAACGCTTCTGACCAGCAGTCTCGATGTGCGTCCTACAAGGTCTCTGTTCGGGCCGCGGCGTCGAGGAGGGTGGCCGCGGCGTCGCGGGCGGACGTGGCGGCGGACGCGTCCCGGTCCATCCGTGCCGCCTGCTCGGCGCCGTCGTAGAGCAGTTGGAGGCGACGGGCCAGTTCCTCGGGCTCCGCGTATCCGGACGCGGTGGCGAGATCGGTGAACAGGCCCCTGACCCAGGCGCGGTAGTTCTCGGCGGCACGGCGCACTGTGCTGTCGTCCGGCGACTCGGCGGTCGCCCGCACGAACGCGCAGCCGTTGTAGGCGGGGTCGGTGAACGCCTCGCCCTGTGCGTCGAAAACGCCGAGCAGTTGCTCCCGCGGCGTGCGGAACCGGGTCAGGGCACGGGTGATCCGTTCCCGGCTGCGCTCGTGACGGGACTCCAGGTAGGCGCAGACAAGGCTTTCCTTGCTCCCGAAGGCGTTGTAGAGGGAGGCCTTGGCCACTCCGGCGTGCTCGATGATCCGGTCGATGCCGACCGACTGCACGCCCTCGCCGTAGAAGAGCTCGTTGGCCGCGCCCAGCAGTCGTTCCCGCGCCGGTGCCCGGTTCCCGGTATTCCTGGTCGCCATTCCCGACACCTCATTCAGACAACTCTGTCTATCGTAGCGTCGCGTTCCGCGGCGCGCTCAGCGCTGCGCCATCTTCGGCGCAGTCGCCGTCTCGGCAGGGAGGTCGGACGGCCGCACCACGGCCACGTGCTCGGCGCGGCGGCCGCTCAGCAGGAGCCCGCTCAGTGCCACGAGGGCGAGCAGGACGACGGCCGCGCCGTACTCCTCGGTGGTCTGCACCAGGCCACCGCCGTGCACCACCAGGACCCCGCCGATCACTGCTGGAACGCCCAGTCCCACGTAGCAGATCACGTACAGCAGCGACAGTACGCCGGCCCGCTCGTGTGCCTCGGCCAGCGGGACGACCAGCCTGAGGCCGCCTTGGAAGCCGCCTCCGAAGCCGAAGCCGGAGATGGCCGCGCCCAGGAAGAACGCGGTCACGGAGACGGTGCCGCCGCCGGAGGCGACGGACGCCAGTGTGGTCAGTACGCCGATGACCAGCGAGCCGATGCCGATCAGCAGGACGGTGCGCGTGGCTGTCGTGCGCAGCACCACGACGGAGAGTGCCGCGGACGCGGCCAGCACGAACAGCGGGATCCCGCCCCACACCACGGAGGAGGAACTGACCAGCGTCCGGATGATGGCCGGTCCCAGTGCCGCGTACAGGCCGGTGAGCGCCCACACGGCGAACATCACCGGTGCGGCGATCGCCAGCGCTGGGCGTGCGGCCCTCGGCAGCTTGAACTCTGGAGCCATGCCGGCCAACGCGCCCGGCTTGCGGGTCACCGTCTCGCCCACGACGAGGACGGCAAGCGCCTGCAGCACAAACACACCCAGGAGCACCAGGTAGACGAGTCGGGTCGGGGCCGGCAGGTACTGGACGACCAGCCCGGAGGCCAGAGCCCCGACCCCGGTCCCGACGGTCGGTGCCAGAGCGTTGAGGAAGCCGCCCCGACGCGCGTCGATGTCGAGCATTCCCGCGCCGAGCGCGCCGAGTGCGGCACCGGTGCTGATTCCCTGCAGCACGCGTGCGCCGAGCAGGGCGTTCACGTCCCCCGCGTTGACGAACACCACCATCGCCAGCGCCTGACCGATCAGCGCGATCAGCAGTACCGGCCGACGCCCCACATGGTCGGAGATCTTTCCGAAGAAGAGCAGGGAGAGGAGTACGGCCACCGCGTAGACGCCGAAGACGACGGTGACGGTGACGGGTGAGAAGCCCCAGTGCCGCTGGTAGATCGCGTAGAGCGGCGTCGGCGCGCTGGACGCCGCCAGCAGCGACACGATGATCGAGGCCAGCACGCCCAGGGAAACGGCGGGGCTCAGCAGCCGGCGTCGCGGGGCGGCATGCGCGCGACGGCGTGCGGGGGCGCCCGTCCCGGCGGAGTCCGGTGCGGGGGAGGCCGGCGTGGGGGGTGCGGGATTCATGCGGTCACTCTCGGGTCGGCGTCGGCAACCTCTTCATACTAGACAGACCTGTCTAGTGGACGGAGAGGCGTCGATCGGTGAGACATCTCGCACGCGGGTTCCGAGGCTGCCGGGAATACCGCGACCTCACCTGCGCAGGTGACGTGCGCAGGTGCATGACTGCGCCGGCGCAGGGATGGGGCCAGGCGCGGCACGGTGTCCGGTGCGTGGAGCGATCGAACGGACCGTCGTGCGCCGGCGTCTCGCCGTGACGCACGTCGCGCCATCCTGAAAGGGCGCCGGGTCGGCCGAGGGGCGTACCAGGCGGATCCTCGGCGATCTCGACGTCCGCGGAGGCCAGGACGACACGCGAACCGCAGCGTCGCGGGCATATGGTGACAGGGGGCGTCGGCTGAGGAGGTCCGCCGTGGTCGAGGAGGCAAGAGACCTGCTGGCGGGACTGAGCGTGGACGGCCGCCGTCCTGAGCAGCCGGTGCTGCTGGACGCCCACGGCATGCCCCTCCGGACGTGGCAGGAGAACTACCCGTACCGCCGCAAGGTGCCCCGAGGTGAATACGAGCGGACCAAGCGGATCTTGCAGATCGAACTGCTGAAGCTGCAACGATGGATCAAGGGCACCGACGGGCGCCTGATCGTGATCTGCGAAGGCCGTGACGCCGCCGGCAAGGGCGGAACGATCCAGCGCTTCACCGAACGCCTCAACCCTCGCGGGGCCCGAGTCGTGGCGCTCGACAAACCGACCGCCCGGGAAGCCGGGCAGTGGTACTTCCAGCGTTACGTCGCCCACCTGCCCGGCCCCGGCGAGATCGTCTTCTTCGACCGGTCCTGGTACAACCGGGCCGGGGTGGAGAAGGTGATGGGGTTCTGCACCGAGGAGCAGTACCACCTCTTCCTCAGGCAATGCCCCGCGTTCGAGCGGATGTTGGTGGAGGACGGGATCTGCCTGGTGAAGTTCTGGTTCTCCGTCTCGCGAGCGGAGCAACGTACCCGTTTCGCGATCCGCCAGGTCGATCCGGTCCGGCAGTGGAAACTCTCACCCACCGACGTCGCCTCACTGGACCTGTGGGACGCCTACACGGAAGCCAAGGTTGCCATGTTCCGCACCACGGACACGGCCGAAGCGCCCTGGACCGTGGTCAAGAGCAACGACAAACGGCGCGCCCGGCTCGAGGCCATACGCCACTTGCTCACCCGCATCGACTACGCCCGCAAGGATGTCGAAGCGGTCGGCGAACCCGACCCGTTGATCATCGGCGCGGCCGACACGCTCCTTGAGCCCGGTGAGGAGGACACCACTCTGTCCCCCACACCGCTGGCCCACAACCCCACGGGACCCGGACAGCACCCACCGCGCGAAGCCAGGTCATCCCAAAGGTGACCGTGGCGGTCGTGTCCGGCAGGCATGAACGCGACCCATCCCACGACCGGGCTGCGAGCCCACCGGGGCCGACTGCATCCTCCAGGCCGACCTCCAGGGAAGGAACAGTGAGGGCTGCCGGTACCAGGCCCTCCGCCGTCCTCGGCACCCACTGTGTCGCACCATCGCCGAGGGCGGCGCTGCGCTTGCGTGCCGCATGATCTCCTTCCGCGCGGTGTCCGAGCCCTGCCACGTTTCCAGGTGTCATGGGCCCTTGAACGGTCTTGAGGGGATGCCCGCTCACGCCTCCGCGGCGTCGCTGCCCTTGGCCTGGTCGAAGAACTTCATCGCCATGAAGCCGTGGGCGAAACTGCCGCCGGCACGCAGGGCCGCCGCGATCATGATGGTCTCGGCCACCTCCTGCTGTGTGGCGCCGGCGGAGTGTGCGGCCTTGGTGTGTGCCTCGATGCAGTACGGGCACTGGGTGGTCAGCGCGACGGCCACAGCGATGAGCTCGGCGTATTTCGGTGCGATGACGTTGTCACTGCCCCGCATGGCTTGCGCGTCCCAGGCGGTGAAGGCTTTGAAGGATTCCGGGGCGCCGGCGCGGATGTGCTTGGCGTACTGGTGGTCGGTGTGCTCGTGATAGGACACAAGGTGCTCCCGTGGTGTAGCGCCAGGTGTACGGAACGCACGTGGCTCTCGTATGCGGCTGGCGGTGGGGAAGGGGGTGTGAGCGGTCGGGGACGTTCTTGGCTGACGACGGCCTCTGCGCGGGTTCGGTCGCTACGGGCGTGCCGTCGGAGTCAGCGCGATGTCGTGCCCTTCGTGCGACCCATGGACCGGCTGTCTGGTTCGGCGGGTGCCTGCTGCCGTTCTCCAATGAATGACCGTCGTCGTGCGCAGAGTGTGACAACTTCAGCAGTACGAGTTCGCGGAGGCCGGGGAGGCCGTCGGTATCTGTCCGAGTGAGCGATGTTCGCGCCCTACGTGAGCCGGGGCGGTGGAGAACAGCCCTCTCGGCCGTGGATCCCCGCCCGAGGTCGCTCGGCGGCGGTGTCGCCGGTAGGGCCGGGGCCGGCAGCGGTTGCCGCCGACCCGGTCAACCCGATACCGAGCAGTCCAGGATCCGCCCGTCCACCGTTCCGACGACCAGCCGGTGCTGCTCCGCCCGGTACGCGGCGGACACCGGCGTGACCGGGTGGCCGTGCGCGCGCAGGGTGTGCCGGGCTCGCACCTCGCCCGTCGCCGTGTCCAGGGTCTCCACCTCACCGGTGAGGTACACGACGTACACGCTCCGCTCGTCGCCGTCGAGATCGGCGAGCGGTTTGTCGGTGTGGTACACCCAGCGCGCCTCTCCGTCCGGCAGTCCGCGGCTCACGACGTACGTGCCCTCGCGGGTTTCCCTGTAGGTGGCGCCCCGTTCGTACGACCGGCCCGCGTGGACGAGGGTGTGTGTCAGCTCGACGGCGGGACCGAACCAGGGCTGGAGCGCGGACGCCGGGTCCCAGCGCAAGGGGAAGAGGGCGCGCAGGGAGGCGGGGCCGTGGGCGCCCGGAGGATCGATCGCTTGGATCCACGGCTCGTCGTGGTCCGGGCCAGGACCGTTCACGTACAGCAGACGGGCGCTGTGTCTGACGCGTAGCGCCGGGGAGTTGGAGCGGTCGGCGGCGAGGTCGAGGCGTGCCGCTTGCTGGTGCGTGGGGGCGAGCAGCAGCGCGGCGTGCGTGTCAGGCCCTTGCGGGCGCAGGGCGCGCCAGCCCTCGTCAGCGGCGTGCAGCGCGGGGGCCGACGGCACGTCCAAGCAGTCCACCGACTCGCCGTCCGCCGTAGATATCCGCCGAACAGTGGTCGCACGGTCGGCCAGGCGGCCCGTCACCTCGTCGTGACGGTAGCCGCGGAACGTCACCCAGGCCGACTCGTCGTCAGGGGCCGCCTCGACCCGGACGCTTCCTTCCCCGTCCGCAGGAAGAGCCCACTTCAGCGCGCCCGACGGGTCCCAGCATTCGAGGTCCGTGTGCCGTCCGGTGGCGAGCAGCCGTCCGTTGGACAGCACCGCCAGGTCCCGCACCTCCGCCCGTCGCCGCCACCGGCCCTCGGTCAGCCGCGCGAGGGTGCTCTCCACATGCGGGTCGTGAAGGAGCCCGCTCTCGACCGCCGGATGACGTGCGTCGTCGGGGTCGACCAGACCGGCCGGAGCGGACAGCCAGTCGTCCACCGCGACGGCCAGCTCGAAGCCCTTGCGGAAGCCGCCGTCCTTGTCCTCGGGGGACAGCAGCATCGCGAGCCGGCCGTCCTCCAGCCAGCGCAGGTGGCGCACTTGACGGCTCTTGCTCAGCAGGTTCGTCACCCGCCCGGTCTCCAGGTGCAGCAGGAGCAACTGACCCTGAAAATCCCACGAGCCGTCGTAGCGGCCGGTGCCGACGGCGACGAGCGGCAGCGCGGGGTGAGGCTCGATGGCACACACGGAGTAGCGGGATGCGACGACATGGCGCGGACGGAGGGTGTCGGCCTCGTACACGACGATCCGGTTGCCCAGCCAGTGGCCCGAACCGCGCCACATGACGTGGCCGAGGTCACCGGCCGCGATGACGCAGCCGTGACGCTTGTCGGTCACCGCCCACTCGGGCCGCCCGATCTCGGCGAACGGCTGGTCCCCGAGTATCCGGCGGACGGTCAGCTCATCCGGCACGACGATCTCCCCCCCCAGGTGGCGCACAGTCTGCCAGGCCCGGCGCCTTCCTGCGATCCTCCGAGGGAATCGGCTCACCCCTGCTGATCGTGTCCGGGCCACACAGCCACAAGATCACGGTAGTGGGCGAAGCGGGGGCCGGGAACCGTGTCTTGGACCGGCTGACCGTTCAGCCAGCCCTGGCGACGTTCTGAGCAGGCACGATGATCTCGTAGCTGTAGTCGATCCCCATGCCGTCCACCCCTTGTCCGGAGGTGACGGCTCTTGAAGCGGGCACCGTTGCGCGCGGCGGCGGCAAGGCGGCACGCGGTGATCGCGCGTCAGCGGCCTGAGCTCAGCTCCTCGACAGGCCCGAAGCCCCCGACCGCCTCATCGCCGGTGACGCCGTGACCCGCGCGACCCCCATGTCACCCCCCCCGGACGAGCCGAGGGCCATGACGTCGGGTGTGTTCAGCCCCGCGGCGACTCCAGCCATGGTGGCCGCGTCCCACCGTCCTGCCGTCCCCACCACCGGCGGACCGCCGGCGACACCTGCTCACGCGGAAGCCCCGTATGCGTCAGAAACGCCTCGGTCACCTCGCGCGCGGAGCGGTGCGGCGGTGCCGCCATCAGCACGGCGTCGGACCTGTCGGGCAGCGGCGGTGCGATCAGCGCGACCTCGTCCCCGGAGCGCAGGCGCAGCACCAGACCCCGCAGCCCGTTCTCCTCCTCAGGTACGGTGCGGAGGTATCCGATGACGGGGTAATGCAGTCGCAGTCGTACGCGGGCCAGCAGTGTCCCGCGCTTGAACTCCTCCCAGCGGTCCGTACCGAGGTCGCGGAAGGGCGGCTCCTGCCACGGTCGCAGTGTGTCCAGATGTTCCAGCAGACGCCGCAGGAAGTCCTGGATCGCCGGTCCGTCGTGCGGCTGATCCCAGACCACTCGCTCCCAGGCTTCCGCCTCCAGATCCGCTTCGATCGCCTCGTACTGCTCCTGGACGGTGCGGTCGTAGGGCGGCTGTTCCAGGATTATTCTGCTGATGCGCTCGACTTCCTCGTCACTGAGTTGCCGACTGAACTGCACGCAGTAGAGGATCACTTCGATCATGCTGAACGCCATGCCGACAGTATGGCGACTGAACCGGCCTTCCCCCGCCGGGCTCCGGGGCCGGGGCGAGTTCCCTGACGAACGGGCCGTGTTC
Source organism: Streptomyces sp. NPDC002309 (assembly GCF_053593375.1). Lineage (NCBI taxonomy): Bacteria > Bacillati > Actinomycetota > Actinomycetes > Kitasatosporales > Streptomycetaceae > Streptomyces > Streptomyces sp. NPDC002309. Next base: position 119,203 of record NZ_JBSFCI010000006.1, read on the forward strand.
ATTTGCGCGCCCCTCCGTCACTCGGGCCGAGGTCGCCCGACACCCGACGAAGGCAGAGAAGATGACCCAGCGGACCCACCCCGTCGACCACGAACTCGTCCAGGCCGCGGGCCACGTCGCTCGTACACGCTGCCGGGGCGACAACCACACCATGGCCGCCGCGGCGCGCGCCCGGGACGGGCGGATCGTCACCGCCGTGAACGCCTACCACTTCACGGGAGGACCCTGCGCGGAACTGGTCCTCATCGGCGTGGCGGCCACCCAGGGAGCCTACGAACTGGACACGATCGTCGCCGTGGGAGATCGCGACCGAGGGGTCGTTCCCCCGTGCGGACGCTGCCGTCAGGTCCTCCTCGACTACTATCCCGCCCTCAAGGTGATCGTCGGCGACGGCGACCGCATGCGATCCGTCCCCATCGCCGACCTGCTGCCCGAAGGCTATGTCTGGGCCGACCATCAGATCGAGGCCGACGAGAAAGGGCCACCCAGCAGGAATTGACCCCGGTCGGCGACAAGGCTGACTTCGTCGGTGATGAGTTGGTGTCCGCGCAGTCGCCCGGCCTGGCGCATCGTCTGTTCGGCTGCGCAAAACCCGCTGTACCGGCTCCCGGATGCGTGATCAACTGTGGTTGCACGCACACCCCTTGACGGCACCGGAGCTGCCTTGCCCATCGTCATCACCGCCTTGACCGAGCCCGACCGCACCTCTACCGGCTATCGCCTCGCATGGCTGGCCAGCAGGGATGACGGCGACCCTCTCGGGTCCGCGTTTCTCAGGATGTTCACCCGAGAGGGCCAGGCACACCTGGCCGAGCTGCGGGTGAACGTGCACACGGCGGAGCGGCGCAGGCGGGTCGGGTCGCGACTCCTTGAGCTGGCGGTGGGCGCCGCGCGGGATTCGGGCAGGCGGTCGGTGGTCGCGCAGGCCGAGGCGGACACGCCCGGCGATCACTTCCTCGCCGCAAGCGGCTTCCGCAAGGTGCTGACACTGACGTATGCGCGGCTCGCCCTGCACGTACCGGACAGCGGCAGGGTCCAGGAGATCGACGCGATCGCCGAGCGGCCGCACCCCGGCTACCGCCTCGCGTCCTGGTGCGGAACCGTCCCCGAGGAGTTGGCCTCCACCTTCGCCGACTCGCGCCGCGCGATGGACGACATGCCGATGGACGACACCGACTACGGGATCGTGGTCTGGGACGTCGAACGGGTTCTGGCCGCGGCCAAGGCCATCGCCGACCGCGGGGACCTGCTGACCACGGTCGTCGCGATCAGCGAGTCGGACGGCACGGTCGCCGGCTTCTCCGAGTTCGTCGTGCCGGGCGACGGCAAGGGCGAGGGGCAGCATTACGGCACCGGTGTGCTGCCCGAGCACCGCGGCCACGGCCTCGGTCGGTGGATGAAGGCCGAGTCGATCCGTGTCGCCCGCACCCACCACCCCGCGCTCTCCGGCCTGGTCACCGATACGGCCGACAGCAACTCGCACATGCGGCGCATCAATGACGCACTGGGCTACGTTCCCACGCACAAGGCCCTGGAGTACCAGCTCGACCTGTGAAGCCACGCAGCCGGGGCCCTGCGGCCGTGACGCCCACAGGGCCGGGGAACGGCCGCTGGACCTGTCCCGCCGACCCCGAACCGTCGGCAACCGACGGCGATGGGAGACCCTATGCGACCCCCGACGCACCCCACCCGGCCGCTCGCCTCGGTCGGCATACCTCTGCTGGTTGCCGCGCTGCTTGCCGCAGGCGGCCTGACCGGGTGTACCGCTCTCTCCCCGTTCAACTCCTGCGACGACACGGCGACACGCGTCAAGGAACTGCGCTCCCAGCCGATCCTCCGATCCGCCCCGGAAGGGGCGACCGTCCCGAAGGACCCGGCCTCGGTGCACGCGGGCTGCATCGACGACACCGGCGACGCCTGGTTGTACGCCGAGCGCGTCTACGCGTTCTCCGGCCCGCGGCAGAAGGTCGTGGACTTCTACCGCACCACGGCAGAGGCGGACGGCTGGCGCCTGCAGTCCGACCCCGTGGACCGGAGCACCCCCGAGACGGTGGCGGGACTCTGCTTCACCAAGGGTGGGGAAGGCGACGCCCTCCTGCTGACCGTGCAGTTCACCGCCACCTCCCTGCTGAGGATCGAGCACGGCCACGAGGCCGCGCCGGAGTTCGACTCGGCCTCGGGGTTCGAGGTCGAGGTCGGCTCCGAGACGGACGGGGCCAAGACCGGCTGCTTCGACTGAACTGCTCCGGGTCTGAGAGGGACTCGATTCCCCGATATCGATGCCCCGAGAGGACGAGCCATGGCGCGTCCGCCCCACCCAGGCTGATGGCCGGGGCGAATCGTCGTGGCTGTGCGAGGTCGCTCCTGCTTGGATGGAGGTATGAGCAACCGAAGGGTGCGGCAGATCGGGATCCTGTTGTTCCCGGACGTCGAGGAGTTGGACGCCGTCGGCCCGTGGGAGGTCCTTTCGTACTGGACGCGCGTCTTCCCCGAGGACGATTGGGCGGTGTTCTGCTTCTCCGCCGACGGCCAGCCCGTGACGTGCTCGAAGGGGCTCACGATCGGATCGCACCACTCGATGGACGACATGCCCGCGCTGGACGTCCTGCTCTATCCCGGCGGTCGGGGAACCCGGCCCCGGCTCGACGACGGCCCGCACCTGGAGTGGGTGCGCCGCCAGCGACAGACGGTTCCGCTCATGACGAGCGTGTGCACCGGCTCGCTGGTCTTCGCCGCCGCCGGCCTGCTGACCGGACGTCCGGCCACCACCCACTGGGGCGCGGTGGAACGACTGAAGGAACTCGACCCGACGATCGACGTGCGGGCCGACGAGCGGTTCGTCGATGACGGGGACATGGTCACCTCCGCGGGTGTCTCGGCCGGCATCGACATGGCGCTCCACCTCGTCGCCCGGCTGTCGTCTCCGGAACGCGCACGCCAGGTGCGCCGCGGAATTCAATACGATCCGCAGCCACCGGTCTGACCTGACCATGTCGACGGCGATCAGCCGGACAGGCCCTCACTCGCTGAGCCGTCGTTGCAGGCCGGGGATCTCTGTGTGAGTGGCCGCCGGCCTCTCTCCCGGTTCTGGACTCGTCCGCGGCGCGCGCCGTACTGACGGCGGCCGCTCGGAGGGACGCGGTGCCCGTGCGGCGGGCGAGCTGAACGAGTTCGAGCATGTCGCGGCGGTCCGTGCCGAGATCGCGCCCGCCGGGCCCGATCTCGGCCAGGGCGAGGAGCTCGCACGCGAAGTCGCCGGCCGAGGTCGCCGCGTCACGGGTTGCCGGTGGACGTCAGGAATCCCTGTCACCGGGTGGGACGCACGCTCAACAGCCGGACCCGTCAGACTCGTTGACATCCGGCGACGGCCGACGCCACCATGACCGGGCGGTCACATGACCGCCCGGTCATGGTGAGGAGTGCTCATGCCCACACCTACATGGACCCGGCTGTCGCCGGCCCGCCGTGAGCGTGTCCTGGTCGCGGCGATGGACGAGTTCGGGACCCACGGCTACTCGACGGGCAGTCTGAACGTCATCGCCCGCGAAGCGGGGGTGGCCAAGGGTTCGCTCTTCCAGTACTTCTCGGGCAAGTTGGACCTCTTCACCTATGTCGCCGAGCAGACCTCGCTCCGCATCCACGCCCGTATGCTGCCCTGGCTCGACGGCTACGACGGGACCAGTGACTTCTCCACCCATCTCGTCGACGCGCTGGAGGCATGGCTCGACTACTTCACCGGGCAGCCGTTGGAGCGCGGGGTGACCGCCGCCACCAACATGGAGATGGACCCGGCGGTCCGCAACGCGGTGCAAGTGCCCGTGAACGCCATCTACGAGGCTGGTCTCCGTCCCCTGCTGGAACGCGCCGTCGCGGCCGGTGCGCTGCGCGAGGACGCGGACCTGGACGTGCTCCTGTCGCTCCTCCTCGTGCTCCTGCCCCACCTGGCCCTCGTCCCGCACGTCCCCGGGACGGACGGCCCGCTTGCACTCACCGGAGTCCACAGCCAGGCGCGGCGTCAGAACCTCGAACGCCTCGTCACCTCCCTGCTGGCCGGCTTCACCGAGGGAGATGCTCGATGAGCGCCTCGGACCACGGCGTCCTCGTCATCGCTCGGGTTCCGGCGGCTGTGTGAGTGCGCTGTGCCTCACCGACAAGGGCTGCCCCTCGTGGCTCTCGCCGCCATGATGCCGCCCAGGGAGGAAGGGGCCGCCCCACGCCCCGAACCCGGTCTCCCGTGCCGCCATGTCCCACCCGTCCCACCGCGTCGGCCGGCGGTTCCGGCCGGGCCCCAGGCGTCTTCTGTCTCCACCACCCCCCACCGAACGGACGCGGACATGACTTCCTATCCGGCTGAGCCCTGGCACCTGGCCGGGCAGATGTATCTGTCCCTCTGGCTGGTGCCGCGCACGGAACTTCCCGCCGTCGCACCGGGCACCCGACCCGTCGTCATCGCCGGCCGCGGACTGGTCGGTGCGGCCTGGGTCGTCTACGAGAACGACAGCGTCCTGCGGTACAACGAGCTGCTGCGAGCGGTCCTCGTGCGTGCCGAAGCGCGCCCGCGGGTGTGCGTGACCGACATCTGGGTCGACAGCGACGCCTCCATGGCCGGTGGCCGCGCCCTGTGGGGCATCCCCAAGGAGATGGCGACCTTCGAGGTCCTGCGAGCAGACGGCGTGTCGTTCGCCGCCAAGACGGAGCAGGGAGTTCTCGCCACCGGCTGCCACACCGAGCGGGGACGCCTGCCCGGCCGCTGGCCGCTGTCCTTCACCCTGGCACAGGCGCTGAACGGCGCGGTCACGACCAGCGCCGTCCGCGGCATCGCGGCCCTGCGGCCGGCGCGGGCCGTGTGGACGGCAGCGGCCGACGAGCGGCTCGGCGCGCTCGGCCGCCGCGCCCCCCTGGTCAGCCTCGTTCTGCGCGACTTCACCCTCCGGTTGGGCGGCCAGCGCCCCCGGCCGGCTGGGTGAGCCGCGCCGCGTCCCACCTCGGCAGCGGCTCATGAGCTCGACCCGCTGTCCGCGTCACGGACCCTTCCCAGTTCCCCATCTGGGTTTCGCGGGTGTGTCTTCGACGCCCGCACACCGCCTCCGTGCGGAGAAGCCCGTACACCCCGGAGACGTACCACCGGAAATCACTGTTTCATCCCCACAGAAAAGGTGATCTCGTGTTCCGTACACTCCTGCGGTCCCTGACCGCGCTGCTGCTGACCGCGGCAACCGCATTCGCCGTCGCGCCGTCCGCACACGCCTCGCGGACGGCGACCCCGGCGCAGGCGGCGGACCCCTCCGTACCAGGGTCGTTCCCCGTCGCCTCCACGGATCTCACCGTCACGGCGTCGGGGCGCTCGTACAGCGCCAGGGTCTGGTACCCCGGCACGTCAGCCGGAGCGAACGCGCCGGTCGCCGCGGGCGCCCATCCCGCTCTCGCCTTCGGACACGGCTTCTTCCAGTCCATCACCCAGTACGAGAGCCTGCTCAAGCACTACGCCTCCTGGGGCCTCATCACCGTCGCACCCAAGTCCCAGGGCGGCCTGTTCCCCGACCACTCGGCGTTCGCCGACGACCTGAACGCGGCACTCACCTGGCTCACCACCCAGAACAGCACCACCGGCTCACGATTCGCGGGAGCCGTCGACACCGGCCGACTCGCCGTCTCGGGCCACTCGATGGGCGGAGGGGCGGCGCTGCTCGCCGCGGGCCGGAACCCGGCCGTGAAGTCCGTCTCCACCCTCGCCGCCGCGGAGACCAGTCCCTCGGCCGTCAGCGCCTCCAGCACGCTGCGCGTCCCCGTCCAGTACGTCGGCGGGAGCGCCGACACCATCGCCGGTGTCGCCGACCATCAGCGGAAGATGTACGACGCCAAGCCGTCCGTCACCCAACTGCGTGTCATCACCGGTGGGTTCCACTGCGGATTCGAGGACAGCTCCGGCTTCGGCTGCGACAACGGCACCATCACGCGCGCAGCACAGCTGAAGCTGACCTACGGAGTGACCACCGCCTGGCTGCTCCACACGCTCGGCGCCGACTCCGCGTTCCATGACCAGGTCTGGGGCTCCGCGGCGCAGAACCTGGCCGGTGTCGTGTACTCCGCCAAGCCCTGATCGAGCGGCGTCCGACGCCGGTCGTTCCTGCAGGAACGTGACGCGTGGAAGGAGCGACGCCGTGCCCGCGCCGACAACCCGAGCACGTCGTCGGGCGGACGGCCCCGCCGGGCCGCGTGGCCCTCCCCCCCGGCCACCGGCCCGGCGACGGCGGCCCACGTCCCGTTCTGCGGGCGGCGCGCCGTCGCCGGGCACGGTGACTGCTCGGCTCGGTCCCGGGACCGGACCATGACGCTGTCGGAGTCGAAGACGGTGAACACGGCCACGTCGCGCGGCGGCCGGCCGCGATCGAGGGCGGTGACCGGACCGGTCCAAGCGCATGATCGGATCGGATCGCGGCGATCGGGTCAGGCCGGTGGGTGCGCTGCCAGGGTGGGACTCGAAAGGAGGGCCTCATGATCTCGGCACTCAATCAGCTCGTCGATCTTGTCGAGGAGCATCTCGCGGAGGAGATCGACGTCGACGGGGTGGCCGGGGCGCTCGGCACGACCGGGTACCACCTGCGTCGGATGTTCTCGTCGCTGGCCGGTATGCCGCTGTCGGAGTACGTGCGACGGCGCCGCATGACCGTTGCCGCCGCCGACGTCGTCCGGGGTGAGCGGGACCTGCTGGGCATCGCCGTCCGGTACGGCTACGGCTCGAGTGAGGCGTTCGGACGCGCGTTCCGAGCCGTCCACGGCGCCCGTCCCAGCGACGTGCGCCGTGAGGGAGGGCCCTTGCGCACACAACCTCAGCTCAGGTTCCGCCTGACCGTCGAAGGGAGCATCCCCATGGACACCCGCATCGTCGACCGACCGGCATTCCGGCTGGTCGGGCACGCAACCCGGGTTCCGCTCATCCACGAGGGAGTCAACCCGCACATCCAGCGGCACATCGCCGCGCTGCCCCAGGAGGAGCATCTGCGGCTGAAGAAGCTGAGCGACACCGAACCCCCCGGTCTGCTGCAGGTCAGCGACGACCTCGATCCCGACGGCAGGGAGGGCAGCGAACTGACCTACCTGCACGGAGTCGCCCTCAGCCAGAGCACGGCGGTCCCGGACGAACTGGACACCATCCAGGTGGCAGCTGGAATGTGGGCGGTGTTCCGTACCGCCGGACCGCATCCGCAGGCCCTGCAGACAACCTGGGCGGCGACCGCGACCGAGTGGTTCCCCTCCAACCCGTGGCGGCTGCGGCCCGGTCCCTCGCTCGTCGCGATCCTCGATCGTGCGGCCGACTTCACCACGGCGACCTGCGAGTTGTGGCTTCCCGTCGAACCCGCGTGACACGTTGTCGATCACCGAACGGGGCGGAGTGTGTGAGCCGACGGCCTCGCCGGCGCACACACTCCGCCCCGTTCCCCCGCGTGCTCGCGTCTGGGACGCTACTTTGCGGAGTGCACCTGCATCGGGGAGGTGTCCGCGTGACTCGATATCAGGAGTGCTCCCGCCATGCTCTCCTGCCTGATCTCGAACGTTCTCGCGCGGTGCTCGTAGGTTTTGACGGCGACGCGCTGACCCGCAAGCTCGCTCACACTCTCACCGCGCCAGGGCCGAGTCCCGCGTTCCTTTCGGCGGGCACCGAGGTGCTCATGGACCCGCGGACCCCGGGAGAGGTCCTCGACGCCGTCCGGCGGGCCGCGCGGGCCACGACGGACGTCCTGCTCTTCTACTTCGCCGGGCCCGGCCACCACGAGGCGGAGGAACCGATGCTCGGTGTGAGCACGACGGACCCCGAACACCTCGCGGACACCGCCGTCGGCCTCGGCGACATCACCTCGATCATCAAGGACAGTCCAGCCACCCGGCCCGTGCTCATCCTTGACAGCGAGGTCGGCTTCACGGCCGGGTCGTGGTGCAGGAAGCACGCGCCCGACGTGTCCCTTCTCACCGTCACCACGCCGAGTTCCCATCCGTTCGCCTGGCAGTTCACAGGCGCTCTCATCGAAGCCCTGGTCCACGGCGTCGACGAGGGTCCGGAGGTGCTGAACCTGCGGGACCTCGACCGTGCGATCGTCGACGTCTGGTGGGAGACACCCCCCAGCTTCGAAGCTGACGGGGTGCCGTATCCCTCCCAGGACGTGGTGGTGCGCGGTGGCCAGGAACTGGCACTCGGTAGGAATCCCGCCTACTGAGCGATGCCCTCAGCGGGACGCGTCGGCCGTCACGCTCTCTGCTTCTGAGGGCAGTTGACGCCTCGTCCGGGACCTGAGTGAGGGCCTTCCTGACGAGCGGACGTCCTCAGGCCGCCGTGGGGTGCGGCCCCCTGTCGGGTGTGCTGAGGCCGTCGTCGCCGGAGCCGGCGGTGTCGACCGCGCCGGAGCGTACGGATCTTGCAACGTCTTCGATCCGTACTGCTCCGGTACCTGGGAGGACATCGCCGGCCCCGGAACGACCTCAGTTCAGGTGCCCGATGGTGGGTCAGAGCTCCCGGTAGTAGTAGGTCACCGGGAACGGGGTGCAGCCGAGACTCTCGTACAGGGCTCTGGCGGGGGCGTGGAAGGAGTCCCCACCGGTGCCGATCTCCACGGACCGGGCGCCGCTTGTCCGCATCTGTGCGAACGCGTGCTCGCACAGCGTCGTGCCCAGGTGCTGCTGGCGGTGCCGGGCCGCGACGGCGAGGTGAGTGACGCTCCCGGTCCTGTGGGCCGGATCGACGCTCCACGCCACATAGCCGGCGATGCCGTCCTCGGCTTCGGCGACCGCGACGTACGCGTGAGTGTCGGGCGCGTGCAGTTCGGCGACCTGCTTGCGGTAGTCGCCGCGCCAGTCGTCGTGCAGGCCGGCGAAGACGACCTCGCCCACCACGGGCCGGAAGGAATCCTCGTAGTAGGGCCGGAATGTCTCGATTGTCAGGTCGGTGAGTGGCTTCAGGTCGTCCGGGACGAATGCGCGAATGAGCATGGAAGTGTGCCTTTCAGGCTGAGGGCTTGACACCCAGGGAAAAGGGCATCGGTCGACCCGCTCAGGCCTTTGAAACGGCAGCGAGCGGGACCCTCAGCGGCGGATACGTCCGGCGGCAAAACACTCCATGGCCGACAGCATAACGCCTTTCCGGGACACCTCGATCGCGCCCCGTTCGCTCTGACGGCCGGCACCCTGACGCCCTCGAGGAGCGCGTCAGGGCGGACCAGCGTATGGGGCGGTACGGCTCCTGGACGGGAGGGCCCGTCCAGGAGCCTCGTTGCCTCAGCGCAGGCCGAACGCCTTGATCACCGTCTGGTGCACCGAGTTGCCCGCCGTGTCCTTGGCGTGTGCCCTCAACGACACGAACGACGCCTTTCCGGGAGCGTCCAGACGGACCCGTCCGTCGGTGCCGCAGTCGGCCTTGTGCCAGGTCCGGCCTTCGTCGTAGGACAGCTCCAGACAGACCGCGCCGATCTTCCCGGCGCCGGAGGCGCCCGGCAGGTGAGCGGCGGTGACGGACAGCGTGTCGTGCCGTCCCGCGCGTCCCGCTCCGTCGGTGCCGATCCCGTACTCCAGCTGCACCAGGGGCAGTACCGTCTCGGCTCCGTCCGGCGCCGCCTTCGAGGTGAAGTCCCACTCGGTGCGCGTGCTGGACGAGTACGGCGTGAAGGGGGCGTCGCGCTCACCGGTGACGACCAGCCGGTACGGCAGTGCGTCGGGGCTGGGCGCGTCGCCCGACACCGAGGTGAAGTTGCCCTGCCCCAGTTGAGTGCCGCCCTGGTGGAGAGTCTGCTGCTGGCTGACTCCGACGCCGGACTGGTCCATGCCGACGTGGTTGCGGCTGCCCCAGCCCGGGATGTCGATGTACAGGTAGCTGCCCTTGCGGGTGGGCCGGCGGAAGGCGTCGTTGAGGAAGGGACGCTGGATCGGCTTGAACCACTCCTCGGACTGCCTGCTGCCCGCCCGGTAGGAGGCCTTGGGCCCGACTTCGTAGATCACGCCCTCGGCGTACGCCTCCTGACTCCACTTGTAGTCGCCCCCGGTCGAGACCCAGTCGGTGCGCTTCCCCTTCGCCGGCTCCGGCATGCTGGTGCCGATGGCCCAGTTGTTGTACGTGGGCCAGTCGAAGCGGAACTCGCCGCCCGTCTCGCGGTCCGGGGCCGGGCTCGCGAAGGTGACGTCGACACGGGCGAGGTTCCTGGAGCTGCCCCGCACCACCATGTCGTCCGGGATCCGGTCGTGCCAGGTCTGCATGAGGTCGTACACGTACGGGCTCACCGGCCGGGAGCCGACGGTGACCTCGGGGTTGCGGCCCTTGGCCTGCTGGACGAGCCTCTCACCCTCGTCGGGGCTGAGCAGTCCCACGTCGAGCGTGATGGGCGGCCCGAACGGCTGGTTGTAGCCGCGGAACCCGCGGCCGTCCTCGTTGTTGACCACCAGCAGGAGCTTCGCGCCCGCGGCCATCGCGTGCGCCGCCTGGTCCATGTCGGAGACGTCGTCGTTGCGGCGGACGACCACGGCCTTGCCGCGCGCGTCGAGCCGGGCGTAGTCGGCGCCGGCGCCCTGGCCCGCGAAGACCAGCGGCAGCTTCCTGGTGCCCGTGGGCAGCGGCGTGACGCCGTCCTGGCGCAGTACGTCGGTGAAGTCGGTCGTGCGGGTGGAGACGGCCAGCGCGGGCTGCTCCTTGCGCCAGCGGGCGGCCAGGTAGAAGTCGCCGTGCGTGACGTCCTCGGTCGTCGGCTGGGCCCACAGGCTGTCGAAGTTGGTCTGCGTCTCCATGTAGTCCCGCAGGATGACGCCTCCCATCGAGCGGTGGTAGTCCAGCCGCTGGTAGGTCACCTCGGTCTTCTGCGGGGTCGTCGTGTCGATCCGGTCGATCTTGGAGGCGTCCAGTGTGACCGTGGTGTCGGCGTCCAGGTGGACCTCCGGGTCGCCGAGCAGGGCCATGCCCTTGGAGCGGGGGCCGTGGACGCCCTCGACCGTCTTGAAGGACAGCACCGAGTAGACGCCCATGGGCACGTAGAGTTCCCCGATGCCGGTCGAGTCGACCAGGACGTACATCGGCGCGGCCCGGTCGCCCGACCTGAACACCTGGGCGATGCCGGACATCGGCTCACCCTCGGCGTCCTTGAACTTCAAGGTCAGCTTGCGCGCGACGGAGCCGACGCCGACCGCGGTGTGCGCCGCTATGTCTCCGGCCGTGTCCTTCGCCAGCACCTGGCCGCTGTGGCGGCCGGGGTCGGTGATGCCGGAGCTGTCGATCGTCACCTTCACGTCGGCGGTACCGCGCGCGGGCACGACCACCTCGGAGGCCGACAGCCGGAACGTCCCGGCGGGAGCATGGGTCTCCGCGACGGAGAGCGCCAGGGTGACGGGCGCGTCGGTGGTGTTGGTGTAGGTCACCGTGCGCTGGACCGCCGCGCCCGTGCCCTGCGCCGCGTAGGCCGTCGCCGTGGCGAAGACGTCGGTGCGCGCTGCCGCGGCGACGTCCAGTCGGCCGCTGCCGGCGTCGAAGGCGTTGTACCGGGTCTGGTGGGACGTGCTGGTCAGCAGGTCCTTCAACTGGCCACCGGTGAGCTCAGGACGCGCGGCGGCGAGGAGCGCGGCGGCGCCGGCGACATGGGGCGTGGCCATGGAGGTGCCGCTCAGGGGCTGGTAGGCACCCAGGCCGTTGTCGCTGAACCGGGAGTTGGCCGCGAGGATGCCGACTCCCGGGGCGCTGATCTCCGGCTTCAGCGCGCCGTCGACGCGCGGGCCCGTGCTGGAGAAGATCGCGACGGTGTCGGTGGAGTCGACCGCTCCCACGGTCAGCGCGGCGTTCGCCGCCCCCGGCCCGCTGATGGCGCCGGGTGTGCCGGCGTTGCCGGCAGCGGTCACGAACAGTGCGCCGGTCTCGGCGCTGAGCCGGTCGGCGGCCTGGCTGAGAGGGTCGGTTCCGTCGGACCACTGATCGGAGCCGAGGCTCATGTTGATGACCTTGGCGCCCTGGTCGACGGCCGCCCACTCCATGCCGGCCAGCACCCAGGAGGTCAGACCGCTGCCGGCGTTGCCGAGCACCTTGCCGATGCGGAGGCGGGAGCCGGGCGCGACGCCCTTCTCCCGTCCGTCGGAGGCCGCACCGGTGCCGGCGATGGTGGACGCCACATGGGTGCCGTGCCCGGAGTGGTCGTCCGTGTTCTCGTCCGGTACGAAGCTCTGCCGGGCCGCGATGCGGTCCGCGAGGTCCGGGTGACCGGCGTCGACGCCCGTGTCGAGGACGGCCACGTCCACGCCCTGACCGGTGTTGCCGTCCTCCCAGACCCGGGGGGCGCCGACCTGCTCCGTGCTCTCGGCGAGTTCGGCGTGTACGAGCCCGTCGAGCCAGATGCGCGCGATGCCGCGGCCGAAGGACGGCTCGGCGTCCTGCGCCCGTGCGCCGTCGGCCGTCGCGGGACCGGCCACGGAGGTCCAGAAGTCGTCGGCGCGGGTGCGGTCCGTGGTCAGCGCGGCGCCCTGGACGCTGTCCAGGGTCCGTACCCGGGTCGCACCCTCGGGGAGGGCGGATCCGCGGCGCGCGGCGTCGGCCGAGGTGTAGGAGACGATCAGCGGCAGCCGCTCGCGGCGCGCGTCGTCGTATCCGTCCGCGATCAGGTCCGTGATGTTGAACAGCTGCCGGTCCAGGATTCCCCGCGCCACGAAGGGCAGCGCGGACTCGGGGTAGACGTACAGGTCGTCGCCCGACTCCGAGATGTGCGTCTGCGCCGGTCGTCCGTCCGCGCCGCGCACGGTGACGACGCCCCCGGACTTGCCTTCGGCTCCCGGGAGCCGACGAGTGGTCACCACGTCACCGGTGATCAGTGTGACAGTGTGCTCGCCGGCGGGCACGCTGTCGGCGCCGGCCGAGGCGGGGGGCGCGGCGGGACGGGGCGCGGCCGAAGCGGCGAACGGGCTTGTCAGGGCGAGGATCCACGCGCCTGTGATGACCGGCAGGCTTCTGCGTCTGCGGTGTGGTTTCAACGGAGGCCTTTCGTTGGCTCGGTGTGACCGAAGGGTGTTGTCCTCCGCCGCCGTGGTGGCATCTGCCGGCCTTCGGACGGTGGAGCCCGTGAGTGGTGGAGGCCGACGGCGAACTGGGCTCGCCGTAGGAATGGGATTCTGCGGAGGGGCCTGGCGGAAGACTCCGCCAGGCCCCCTGCTGCCGTCAGCCGGCGGTTACTTGAGGAGGTACGCCTTGACGACGGTCTGCTTGAACGAGCTGCCCGCCGCGTCCTTGACGTAGGTGCGCAGCGAGACCGAGCCGTCCGAGGTGCGGTGCGGGTGGTGGACGGTCACGGTGCGCTTGTCACCGGAGCCCTACTCGACGATCAGCGGCAGACCTGCCCGGTCCGCGTGCCTCCCCTCGGCCAGGGCCGACACGTTGAACAGGGCCCCGTCGAGGGGGCCGGCGGTGAGCAGGGGAAGCGCGTCGACGGGTATGACCGGCCAGGCGCCCCGGTTCTGACGCTGGATGAACTTGATGTGCTCGCGGCCCTGGGCGGGCTGCACCGACACGCTCTGCCGGCCCGACGGGTGCTTCTCCACGGTGACGCGGTCGCCCGTGATGAGGGTGACGTGGTGCTGTGTGGGGCCGCCGTGCGACGTTGCGGCCTGCTTGCCCTGCCGTGGCGAGTCGGCCTGATGGGCGTCGTGAGCGGCACCCGGTGTGACGGTCAGGCCCGCGAGCGCGGTGACCGCCACATACCGCGGCCGGGGTCCGTGGACCCTCGGCCGCCGTCTGTTGATCAGAGGTGTCATGGAGGGACAGCGTGACGCCATGGACGACAAGACACAACGATTGTTCCTGTCCTTCCCACGCCATTGTCGCCTTTACGACGCGACACCGACTGTGCGAATCATGGCAAACAGTGGTGAAGTAGCCGGCGGAGGCTTGGTCAGGTCGTGTGGGACACACCGTGTGGACGGAAATGGACCCGGTTCCGAATGAAGGGGAGAGCACGCCGGGCCGGCTGACGTCCTGTCGTCGGTGGGTGGAGCACGATGGGCGCGATCGAGGCGAGAGCTCACTGCGGCGGGGCAGGGGGAGGGCAGGCGCCGCGTCAGGGAGTTGACCGTGTCGAACGCGTCGGCCACCCGACAAGGATGTGCCTCACCGGGGACCTTCGGCGGCGCACCCGTTCCCCATGACCCTGATGTCGTCGGGGCGCCGCGGCACCCCGACCCGGGCGCAGAGGCCTGGCCGACTACGCGAGCGGGGGATGACCCTCGGCGGCACGGCTGAGGCTGTCCTCGATGCGGGTCAGAACCCGGAGCAGGGCGTCCTGCTCATCGGTGCTCAGGTCGCCGACGGCGATGCCTTCGAGCTCCGCCCAGATCTCCTCGACCTGGTTGCGCAGCGCGAGGCTGGCGGTGGTGGGTTCGATGATGGTGGCACGTTTGTCGGTGGTGCTGGGGCGGCGACGGACGAACCCGGCTTGCTCCAGTCGCTGGACCGTGCGGGTCATGGTGGCCGTGTCCGAGCCGAGCAGGCGTACGAGGTCGATCGGACGCTGGGGGCCGAGGTCCCAGAGCTGCATCATCACCAGTTCCTGGCCGGGGTACAGGCCGACGCGGCGCAGGAGTTGGGCGGCGAGCATGCGGTGCAGGCGGGAGACGCGGAAGATCGCGTGGTTCATCGCGCCGGCCTGGATCGACGGTGGCATCTCGGGGCGTACCGCCTCGCTGGACGCGCTGTCCGCCGACGCCGTGCCGCGACCCTTCCGCTTCTCGTTCACGATCTCTCCCCACCAGAACGGGCCCGAACAGGCAAATCCTATCCCACCGGCCTTGAGGTCCCCTGGTAAATGCTCCCTCACCTGCGGATTCGTCTCGAGTGAGTGCTGCAAGTCACTTCCGCATCGATTTACTGTCCGAACAGGGAAATTTGTTTTACTGTTCGGGCAGGTAGTTTCGCCGCGAGCGCGGCGACCGATCCGAACGGGAATTGATCATGACGACGGCTCTCGCACCGTACGACCTCGGGCGTCTTCGCCTGGCCAACCGCATCGTGATGGCTCCGATGACGCGCAGCCGGGCCTACGGCCCGGGGCACAGCCCGACGGATCTGACGGCGACCTACTACGCCCAGCGGGCGAGCGCCGGATTGATCGTCACCGAGGGCACGCAGCCGAACGTGGTGGGCCAGGGCTACCCCGACACCCCGGGTGTGCACTCCGCGGAGCAGGTCGTGGCCTGGCGCAAGGTCACCGACGCGGTGCACGCCGAGGGCGGCGTGATCTTCCTGCAGCTCATGCACACCGGCCGGGTCGGCCACCCGAGCCTGATGGGCCGGACCCCCGTCTGCCCGTCCGCGGTCACGGCCAAGGGCCAGGTCTACACGCATGAGGGGCCGCAGGAGTTCGTCACGCCGCACGAGCTGACCCAGGCGGAGATCGAGGAGACGATCGCCGACTTCACCGCGGCCGCGCGCAACGCGATCGAGGCGGGCTTCGACGGCGTGGAGCTGCACGGCGCCAACGGTTATCTGATCCATCAGTTCCTCGCCCCGAACTCCAACCAGCGCACCGACGCCTGGGGCGGCACCCCCGAGCGGCGGACGCGCTTCGCCGTCGAGGTCACCAAGGCGGTCGCCGAAGCCATCGGCGCCGAGCGTGTCGGTCTGCGGATCTCGCCCGGCAACCCCTTCAACGACATCGACGAAAGCGACTGGGCGGACATCGAGGCCACCTACACCGCCCTGGTCGACGCGATCGCGCCGCTGGGCCTGGCCTACCTGCACCAGTTGGAGGCCCCCGAGGCACGCGACCTGGTCGCGCGGCTGCGCAAGGCATGGCCGGGCACCTTCATCCTCAACCCGTTCACCGGCACCGAGCCCACGGGCCCCGACGCGCTGAAGCTCATCGAGGACGGCACCGCCGACCTGATCGCCTACGGTGCCCTGTTCCTCGCCAACCCCGACCTGCCCGCCCGCCTCGCGGCCGGCGGGCCCTTCAACACCCCGGATGCCGTCACCTTCTACGGCGGCGACCACCGTGGCTACACCGACTACCCCGCCTTGGGCTGACCCGGTTCCCTCGCGGTGCCGGCGTAGGACGTCCCGCACATCGAGTCCCTACCGGACCTTCGTAGGTGACACGGCGTCGACGCCGCAGGCGCATCGGGGACGCTGAGCCGCCCGCGCTCGGCCGGCAGCTGAGCCTGGTCGCCCACTTCGGCGGCGACCCGCCGACGAGCCGACCCGCCGACCCGCCGAGCCCGCCATCCCGGGTGCCCGCCCGGCCGTGTTCCCCGGCCGGGCGGGCCGTCGCCGCATCCGTGCGGCACCGCCACTGGCGCGCCCAGCGGCGGCTCGCCGCCGAACCCCACCCGAGTCCGGCACCTGCCTTGTCCTCCGATCCCGGGAATCCACGCACAGCACATCAGGAGCACCACATGAACGACCCCACCGCACCCTTCCCGGCCCTGCGGCACGGGGCTCATGAGCTTCTGCTGACCTTCGTCCTGATGTTCGGTGTGACGACCCTCGTGCGCTGGGTCGTCGGCCCGTCCGCCGTCTCCGACGCGATCCCCGGAATCCACCTGAAGCTGCTCGTCGTGGGCGTGGTGGTCGGCCCCTTCGTCACCGGGCTCATCCTGAGCCCCTCAGGCAAGCGGTCGGGCGGCCACATGAACCCGGCAGTCTCCCTCGCCATGTGGCGCTTCGGGGTTCTCCCCGGCACGGCGGTGGCGCCCTACGTGATCGCCCAGCTCGCCGGATCCCTGCTCGGGGTGTATGCGGCGCGGGGCGTGTGGGGCGGCGCCGTCGACGTGCCTCCGGTGGCCTACGCCGCCCTGCAGCCCGCCCCCGGCTGGTCGGCCATGGACCTCTTCCTCGCGGAGGCGGGGTTCACGGGCGTCAGCATGGTCGTCCTGGGGGTGTTCCTGACGGTGCGGCGGCTGACGCGTTTCATCCCCTACCTGGTGGGCCTCCTCGTCTTCCTCTCTGTCGCGCTCCTGGGCGCGAGCACCGGCGTGGGCCTCAATCCCGCCCGCCAGTTCGGCCCGGCGCTGGCCGCCGGAGAGTTCGGTTTCCTGTGGATCTACCTCCTGGCCCCCATGGCCGGTGCCGCCCTCGTACCGGTTGTACGGGATCTGCTGCTCGGACGCCGGCGGGTGCCCGCCGACCAGCCTCGCGACGCCGACCGGCCGCCGCTGCACAACCCCGGAACCTGGTGAACAGCGATCGTCTCCGGAAACGCACGCCTCCGACGGGGACGCATGCCTTCGACCGGAACGCACGCCTCCGACGGGGGAACGCACCTTCCCGCTCTTGCCGTCGCTCCGGCGCCTGCGCCTTCACACACCGGCGGCCGCTTCCCGATCCAACGATGTGACAACATCCCATACCATCAAGAACAAAAAGTTGAGTTCAACCCATATGTTGTGAGAGGTGCGACGATGAACGAGACCCAGGCCGAGGCCACCGTGGAGATCCTCTCCCCTCGCGACGTGCCCCTGGGCGGGCCCAGGGCGATGACGGTGCGGCGCACCTTGCCGCAGCGCTCCCGATCACTGATCGGTGCATGGTGCTTCGCCGACTACTACGGTCCGGACGAGATAGCCCTCACCGGCGGCATGGATGTGGCACCGCATCCCCACATCGGGCTCCAGACCGTGTCATGGCTCTTCAAGGGGGAGATCGAACACCGCGACAGCCTGGGGACGCTCTGGACGATCCGCCCCGGCGAGCTCAACCTGATGACCGGCGGACACGGTATCTGTCACTCGGAGGTCTCCACCCCGAGCACCGACTTTCTGCACGGCGTGCAGTTGTGGGTGGCGCTCCCTGACCAGAGTCGGGACACCGGCCCCGACTTCCACCACTACGTCCCGCGGACCACCACTCTTGACGGAGGCGCTGTCAAGGTGTTCCTGGGCTCCCTCGCAGGTGACACCTCACCGGTGACCACCTTCACCCCACTCCTCGGCGCCGAACTCCGTCTGGACCCCGGCGCGACCGTCACCCTCCCGGTCGACCCGGCCTTCGAGCACGGCCTCCTCCTCATCGAGGGCGACATCTCCATGGCCGGCACGCGGCTGAGCGAGTCCCATCTCGGCTACCTCCCCTCCGGCAGGGAGACCTTGACGGTGACCAACCACGCGGACGCACCCGCGGTGGCCATGTTCCTCGGCGGGCCGCCCTTCGGTGAGGAGATCCTCATGTGGTGGAACTTCGTCGGCCGCACCCAGGAGGACATCGAGAAGGCACGCGAGGACTGGATGAACGGCACTCGCTTCGGCGAGGTGGTCGGGTATCCGGGGGAACCCCTTCCCGCCCCCGGACTCCCGCGGGTGCCCATGAAGCCGCGATCCTGACAAACCCGTTCGTTGCCCCGCGCTGCCGTGCCCCCGGTCGGACCAGATCCGGGGGCGACGCGGGCAGAGGCGGAGTGCGGTGGAGCGTGAAGGGGTTCCAGGTGAGACTGCCGTCGGAGCCCCTCTTCAGCAAGCAGAACGGAACGTTTCCGGACTTCGCCGGCATCGGGCTCGGCGAGCGCGTGCACGCTTTCGGGAACGAGCTGCCGCCCGGTCCACCACCACCGGCCACCGCGCCCGCTCACCCGCCGTTCGGTCCCTGCTCACGAGTCGGCTCGGCGCCCCAGGTTCGTCAGCCACTCGTCCAGTGTGAGGGTCAAGGAGCCCTGGGGGGCAAGGGCGAGCAGTGCCGCCGCGGCACCGGCGCTGAAGACCGAGTAGCTCAATGGGGCCTGCGGGTTCATGAAGAAGGCCATCGACAGGCCGAAGACCGCGAGCAGCCCGGCGCTCAGCCAGGCCGTCCAACGCAGGGCCAGGCCAAGGAACAGGGCGAGACCGAGGAGAAGCTCGGCGGCGGTGGTGGCCACCGCGGCGGTGTCCAGCAACCACCCCGAGAGGTAGGGAGCGAGGTCACCGGTGTAGTCCACGAAGGCGCCGAAGGTGCCCCAGGCGACGCCGTCGGTGCCTTGCGCTCCCCACAGTCCCCACCGGTCGGCCACAGCCGAGAGGAATCCGGCCGCCAGCGCGAGGCGTACCACCACGGTGGCGGCCCGCCACGCCGTGAGGCTCTCGCCCGCCCTCTGGACGCGGCGGTGGAGAATTCGTGCGGCCTGCCCTGCCGTCGCGGGGGCGAGGCTCTGCGACGTCGATCGGCCGGAATGCGAGGGCGCGGAGGACGTGTTGTCGTGGGGAGTCATGCGGGCACGGTAACTTCGCTTCGTCCGCTGGTCTTCCGCCATGAACCAGTTCGGGCTTCAGAGAATGGACCAGCCATGGATCTCCACCTCGCACTGGAACCCGGCTTACCGTTGAAGGCGGCGGTGGCGGACGCGGTGCGTACGGCGATTCGGACCGGCCGGCTCCGGGTGTCCGATCCGCTGCCCTCCACCCGAGCCCTTGCGGCCCAACTCGGTATCGCACGGGGCACCGTCGTGGAGGCCTACACTCAACTGGCCGCCGAGGGCTGGCTGCTCACGCGTCGGGGGGCGGCGACCAGGGTGGCCCGCGATCTCGAGGTGCGGCCGAGCACGGTACCGGCGTCCGCTTCCCTCGTCGAGACGAGGCTCCCACGCTGGGACCTGCGACCTGGCGAACCGGATACCTCACTCTTCCCGGGGCGCAGCTGGGTGTCCGCGCTACGGGCGGCGATCCGTTACGGTCCCGCGGTGCACGGTCACGGCGATCGCCGCGGCTGTCCTGAACTGCGCCACGCGCTGGCCGGCTACCTCAGCCGCACGCGCGGTGTGGTCGTCGACCCCGATCGAACGTTGGTGACCAGCGGATTCGTCGACGGGCTCGGTCTGCTGGCCCGGGCTCTGCGTGGCCTGGGCCTGCGGCACATCGCCATGGAGGACCCCTGTCTGCATGTGCACCGCGAGGTCGTGGGGTGCGCGGGGCTGACCATTCACCCCGTGCCCGTAGGCGCCCATGGACTCGACATCACCGCTCTCTCCGCCACCCCGGCCCGCGCCGTACTCGTCACCCCGGCCCATCAGTTCCCGCTGGGGGTCACCCTGAGCCCCGAGCGACGGCGGAGGCTCGCCGGGTGGGCGCGGCGAGTGGACGGCTACGTCATCGAGGACGACTACGACGGCGAGTACCGCTTCGACCGCAAGCGGGTGAGCGCCCTGCAAGCACTCGATCCGGCGCGGGTCGTCTATGGAGGTACCACCTCCAAGACGCTCTCTCCCGCGATGCGGCTCGGCTGGCTGGTGCTGCCGCCTCGGCTCTGCAGCCCCGTGTTCGACCGTGTGCCGGACCAACGAGTGCCGGCGTTGGACCAGATGGGGCTGAGTCAGCTCATCCGCGA
This sequence comes from Streptomyces sp. NPDC002309, assembly GCF_053593375.1. Lineage (NCBI taxonomy): Bacteria > Bacillati > Actinomycetota > Actinomycetes > Kitasatosporales > Streptomycetaceae > Streptomyces > Streptomyces sp. NPDC002309. Next base: position 139,487 of record NZ_JBSFCI010000006.1, read on the forward strand.
CGGACAGCTGGACCGGCACGTCCGCCGGACGCGTGCCGAGTACCGGCGCAGGCACGACTACCTGACTGCCTCCGGGTTGCGGGTGACCGGCATCGCCGCCGGACTGCACGCGCTGCTGCCCGTGAGGGACGAGGAGGAGATCATCGCCGCGGCGCGGGAGAGGTCGATCAGGGTGATGGGCCTGGCTCCGTTCTGGCACCGGTCGCCCCGGGCGCAGGGCCTGATCGTCGGCTACAGCCGCCCGCCGGGCGACAGCGTGTACGGCGCGCTCGATCGACTTGTCGAACTGGTCGGCGCCCATCGCGCCGAACGGGTCGACGGCGGTGACGGACACCTTCTGCGTTGAGGCGTCCGCTCGGGTGATCAGCCGTTCACGGAAAGGTCGCTGATCGGGTTGCGTGTGGTGATCGCCGCGGTATTGCCTTGCGTCATGACGATCCGAACGGACGCCGCGAGACATGTCGACTCGTATTTCATCTGCGCCACCCCGCGCACCGGCAGTTCGCTGCTCCTGGGGTTGTTGGAGTCGACCGGGGTGGCCGGTCGGCCACAGGCGTACTTCCGGGCGCCCGACGAGCCGCTGTGGGCCGACCGATGGCGGATTCCCCGTACTGCTCACGACGGCGTCGACTACCCGGCCTACGTGCGAGCGGCCCTCGCGGCTGGTCGGACCCGGAACGGAGTATTCGGTGCGAAGCTCATGTGGGGCACCCTGGACGAGATGGTCGGCAAGCTGAGGGCGGTCCATCCGGACGTCGGTGGCGACGATCTCGCCTTGCTGAACCAGGCTTTCGGCCGCACCCGCTTCGTCAGTCTGCGCCGCGACGACGTCCTGGCACAGGCGGTGTCCTGGCTGCGCGCCGAACAGACCGACACCTGGTACATCGGCGGCAACGGAGAGATCGGCGGCGACGTCGGCAACGGACGACCGCCCCGCTTCGACGCGGACCGCATCAGCGAGCTGATGGGGACCATCGAGGAGCACAATGCGGCGTGGGAGACGTGGTTCGCGTCGTGCGGCGTCGATCCGTTCCGGGTGCGCTACGAAGAACTCGACGCGGACATGGCCGGTGTCACCGAGGACATCCTCGGATTCCTCGGGATCGACCTGCCCGGCGGGTGCCCGGTGGTGCCCCGGCACGAGCGTCAGGCCGACGCGCTCAACGACCGGTGGATCGACCGCTACCGGGCGGAGTCGGCCCAGTGATGGCGCTGGTGAGTCAGCTTCCTCGCAGGGGACCGGCCCGCCTTTCCGGCAGGCCGACCACCCGAAGCCGCCCCGGCCGTGGGCGCCATCGAGGACATTGATCGCGCCTTGAAAGAATCCGGCCGCCGCCGGACAGGACAGGTTGTGAATTCCATGACGGAACAGGAGACGCGTCGCAGGGATCTGCGGGCGCGCTTCGAGGGACTGGCGCAAGTGGTGGCGCAGCCGCTGCATCGCTATCTGCTACGACGGACGGACCCTGACATGGTCGAGGACGTCTTGTCGGAGACGATGCTGGTGCTGTGGCGCCGCATCGACGACGTACCTGGGCTCGACGCCGGCCCCACGCCCGATCCCGATCACGTGCTGCCGTGGTGCTACGGAGTGGCACGGGGCTGCCTTGCCAATGCCCGCCGCGCCGACGGGCGCAGGCTGCGCCTGGTGGAACGGCTGATCCGGACGCGGCAGCATCCCGCGACGACGGCCGTCGATCACAGCGACCTGTATGCCGCGCTCGACGGCCTCGGTGAACTGGACCGGGAGGTCGTGCGGTTGTGGGCGTGGGAGGGACTGGAACCACGGCAGATCGCGGAAGTGACGGGCCTGACCTCCAACGCGGTGAGTATCCGGCTCCACCGGGCGAAGAAGAAGCTTGCCAAGCAGCTGCAGCTGACGCGAAAGAACGCCGGACGGTCCGGACACAAGTCAGACGAAGGAAGGAGCAGTCAGTGAATGACGACGAGCTGCTGGCCCGACTGAGGGCTGCGGACCCGGCACTGACCCCAAGAGCTCCGCTGTTCGACATCGACCGTCTTGTGGAGGCTGCCTTGAACACTGACAACACGCCCCAGTCGGAGCGGACCACGTCCGACGTCACCGCGCGCCCTGCGAAGGCCGTCGCGGGACGGGGACGCCGCAATCTCTTCGCACTCGCGGCGGTTGCCGCTCTGCTCATGGTCGGAGGCGGCATCGCGGGAGGAGTCATGGTGAAGGGCGACGGTGGTGACTCGTCCGGGCCCGTTTCCGCGTCCGAGCCGCTGACCCTCACCGCCGCAAGCGGTACCGGCCGCGCCAGGTGCGTGGAACCGACCCCCGAGGCACTGAGCCAGTATCCGACGGTGTTCGAAGGAACCGTGACCTCTGTCGAGGGCTCCTCGGTCTTCTTCCGTGTCGATGACTGGTTCGAGGGTGCCGGCTCCGAAACGGTACGGCTCAACCACGATGCCGACGCGCCGGAGAGCCTGACGTTCCTGGTCGGCGAGCCCTACATCGTGGCAGCCACCAAGGACGGCACCGTCGAGCAGTGCGGCGCGAACATGGCCTCGGACGAGACCAGGGCCCAGTTCCGCAAGGCATACGACAAGTAGGCACACACGCCGGTGGGGTGGAGCGACGATCATCGGCTTCGCTTGGCCTCTTGATACGTCGTGGAAGGTCGGTCGCCGAGGAAGCCGCTGTCGCCCGGTCCGGATGACGGTTCGGCCCGGGTCAGTGCTGTGGTCGACGCACAGACCGGAGCGGCGTCCTCGGCGCAACCGAGCGTGACAGGCATACGTAAGCCGCCGAGGTGGCCCGTTTACCCTGGCCCCATGATGGATGAGGGGGACTTCCGGGTCGGCGACGTGCTGTCGGTCGCTTGCCCCTTCACGGTGGCCAGGGTCGAACGGGGGGTCACGTGGGATCACGTGTCGGTGCGATGGCCGTGGTGGGAGATCGACGCCGACAACGAGTTCGGGCACTGGAACGGGATCGTCGCGCTCGGGGTGGCCGGCGGTGGGCGCGTCGCGCCCGAGGTGGAGGCTGAGCTGTTCCGAACCGACCCTCCGCCCGACCAGTTGAAGGCGGGAGACAGGTGCCGGGTCGGCGTGCCCCCCACCGTGGTGCACGTGACGGCCGTCGAAGACCACGACCCGCCGCTGGAGACGGTCTGGCTGCCGCATCCCACACGGAGTGTGACCGTGCTGCGGCAGGGACTGTCCTATCGCGAGTTCCCGGACGGCAGCCATCTCGATGGCTCGGGGTACACCGTCCACCCCGGCGACGGGATCCCCTTCACCTTCGACCTGTTGATGCGCCCCTACGCGTGCCTCCGCGTGGGCGACGAGGTCGCCGACGCAGTCGGCCGGGCTTGGACGTTCGACGGGCCCTGGGACTGGACCCCCTTCGACGGGGAGCCGGCCGGCCCCGGCCCCGAGTGGCCACTCGTGCTGCTCACCAGAGCGGGAACACCTTGCGCCGCAGAGGAAGCGGAGGCGGTGGCCGCGAGTACAGCGAGTGGTTCGCATCAGGAGACGGTCCGCGCCTGGATGTCACTCACCGAGGCATCGCCCACGCCCTGACCCGTCAGCCCGGCTTCGACGCCTTCCCGTGGCTGTGCGCGGACCAGGCCCTCAAGAGCCGTGCCGGACACGGTGCGCGAACACGGCGGCACTCCGGGCCGGTGAGGCGGACACCGTGGCCAGGCTGCGCGACGAGGTGCTGGCCATGATCCGTGCCTGATCGAGCCCGGGCGCGCGGGGCTTGATCAGCGCCTGGCCGCACGTCGTCTCGGGGAGTTCCGGCCGGACCTCTACCGGAGTGCGGCCAACTCCACGTACCGGGCCCCGTGCGCAAGCCGACGACACCGCACCACATGAAGAGGCGACACTGAGGGGCGGTTCCGCGTCACCGGCCCTCCGTCAGCCGATGGTGACGACCCGAGCCCAGGGCGGCGGGGTGTCCGGGACGTAGTCCGGGTCCTCCTCGTCCCTGGCGCGGGCGGGGCGAGGGAAGAGACCGACGACGGTACGGCAGGGCGGCTGCGCCGAGGGCCACGGAGTCTGACCGTCCGTCAGGGCGACGATCACGTCCGGACGCGGCCGGGAGCGCAGCGCCCGGGCGAAGCCGGAGCGCAGATCGGTGCCCCCGCCGCCGACCAGTTCGATGTTCTCGGCACGGCAGAGCGGCACGGCGACCCCGGCCGCCGCGTCGCAGGAGATCACCGTGACCAGGTCACGCCGCCCGCCCACCGCCCGCGAGATCGCCGCCACCTCCAGCAGCGCGCCGCCCAGCTCGGCGTCGCTCACCGACCCGGAGGTGTCGATCACGACACAGACCCGGGGCGGCGTGCGGCGCAGGCTCGGCAGCACCACCCCGGGGACGCTTGCCGAGCGCCGCGACGGACGCCTGTAGCTGTGGTCCTCGCCCACCCCCGGCGCGCTCGCCGCCGAGCGGACCGCCGCCCCGAGCAACTGCCGCCACGGCTGCGGCGGATGGAACGCCTCGTCCGCCCACCGGCGCCAGCCCTCCGGTGCCTCGCCCGGCTTGCCCTTGATCCCCTCCGCCACCCGGAAGCGGACCGCGTCGCGCTGCTGCCTGGTCAGCCCGTGGGCTCCGTCGGGTCCCAGCTCCCACCCCCGCTCCTGGCCGTCGGCACCGCTGCCGCAGTCCAGCCAGGCCAGGTCCGCGGCGAGGGAGGACATCGACGCCGTCCGCAGATACTCCTCCATCAGCAGCCCTTCGGGCAGGCGCAGCAGCGACGGCAGCACCGCTCCGGTGGGCAGGGGCAGACCGTCGCCGTAGATGTCGTCGTTGATCTCGAAGTCCGCGGCGATGTTCCGCCGCAGCCGCTCGCCCGGCCCGTACTCCTCGTGCTCCCGCGCATACCGCTCGCCCCGCCCGTGGTGGTCGCGGAGCAGATGGGAGACCTCGTGCACCCAGACGCCCGCCAGTTCCTCCGCCGGGGTGCGCGCCACGAAGCCGGGCGAGACGTAGCAGCGCCAGTGCGCGTCGACCGCCATCGTCGGGACCGACCGGTCCGGCACGATGTGCAGCGCGAAGAGCGCGTCGGCCAGATAGGGACGGACCTTCACCGCGTGCAGCCTGGCGGCCAGCAACTTCTCCATGTCCAGCGGGAGTCCGGGCCTGCCGTCCGGCGGGCCGGTGCCGTCATGTCCGACGGCTCCGGCAGGTCCGGTCGGCGGCTTCGGCAGGGTGGCCCGTACCGGGCGCGGGGCCGGGGGAGGGGACATGGGGCGCGGCAGCGGTCGCCCGGACGTCCGACCCGGCGGAGCGGGCTCGGCCATGGAACCCCGCACTGCCCCCCTCATCGGCGCACCTGCGTCGCCCGCCCGGCTTCGGCCGACGTGGCCTTCTCCACCGACCGGTCCGCGCGCCGGGCGAGACCGACCACCGCGGCCAGTCGCTCCACCGCCTCCGGCACCTCCCAGTCGTCGCGCCGCAGCGAGGCCAGCGTCGAGGCCGGGGCGACCAGCAGGTCCGCGGTGCCGGTCTCCATGGCCCGGACGAGCACCGCCCAGGCAGCCTCCCACCTGTCCCGCTCCGGACGTGCCCCGACGGCGGCGATCACCGCCTCCAGCGTCGCCTGGCGCAGATCGCCCCGCTCGGGGAGTTCGGCGGAGGCCGGTTCGGCGAGCAGTGTCTCCGGGTCCGGCAGGTCCATGCGGTCCAGGTGGGCGAGGAGTTCGAGCCCGGGGCCGTCCCCCACCGCGCCCCGCACCAGCAGCGCCAGCACCTCTCGGGAGACGGAGGCGGCCGTGCCGAAGGCCAGCAGGGTCAGCGCCGCCTCCCAACTGCGGGGCGAGGGCCAGGCACCACCGCGCCGCGTCTCGGTGCTCGGCAGCCGGTGGATCATCGTGGGCCGGACCTTCAGGAAGCCGCAGACCGCGCGCCGGGCGAAGGCGACCGCCTCCGGGAGCCGGTCGGGCACCAGCCGGGGCAGTTCCGCACGGGGCCAGACTCCGCCCAGCCCGCGCACCACCACGTCCCGGTCGTGCACCCAGTACAGATGGACGAACCGGTTGGCCAGCGGCGGACTGAGTTCCCAGCCGTCCGCCGCCGACGCCCGCGGGTTGGCGGCGGCCACGATCCGCACGCCGGGCGGCAGTTGCAGCGCCCCGACCCTGCGTTCCAGGACCACCCGGAGCAGGGCGGCCTGGACTGCCGGTGTCGCGGTGGACAACTCGTCCAGAAAGAGCAGCCCCTGTCCCGCCCGCACCAGCTCCACGGCCCACTGCGGGGGCGCCATCGGCACCCCCTGCACCGCCGGGTCGTCGCCCACGACGGGCAACCCGGAGAAGTCGGAGGGCTCGTGGACGCTGGCGATCACGGTCGTCAGCGGCAGGCCGAGGGACGCGGCGAGCTGGGTCAGGGCGGCGGTCTTGCCGATGCCCGGCTCGCCCCAGAGCAGCACGGGCAGGTCGGCCGCGACGGCCACGGTGAGCGCGTCGAGTTGTTCGTCGGGACGCGGCTCGGTGGTGGTCGTCCGAAGGAGGGTGAGGAGGTCGTCGGCGAGGGCGAGCTGTGCGCCGGGTCCGGACGCGTCGGTGGGGGCGGGGGCGGGGGCGGGGGCGGACGTGGGCGGAAGGGTGCTGAGAGTCATGGGCATCACCTGGGGTGGGAGAAGGGATGGGAAACGGGACGACTCGTGCGGGAGGGCAGGGCGGCGAACGGCACCGAATGCGCGGTACGGACGACCGACTTCCGCGGTCGCAGGACGTCGGCGGTGGACGGACTTCCGTGATGTACGGACTTCCGCGGTGGTCAGGAGGTCAGGCCGGTGCGGGGCCGACTTCGGCCGGCCCGCTTGCGGCGCATCATGGTCGGCACATGACGGTCGAGCCTGGGCCGGTGGTCCGCCTCCGCGTGCACGCCGCCCACGACGGTCCCGCCGTCCGCCGCGTCGGCGGCGGGGTGCACGGCGACCAGCGCCGAGCGGAACAGCCCGTGGTCGACGCGACGCTCTGCGGCCGACTCCAGTTCCTCCCGGAGCGGCCCGTCGCGCAGGACCGCCGCGGGACCGAGCAGACCCTCGACCACGGACAGCGCCCCGGCGACGTCACCGTGGCGGAGCCGCTCCCGGACCGCGGGCAGTGCCTCCGGGGTGCGGTGCACCGCGTCGATCGCTCGCAGGCAGGGCAGCGCCGGCCCGCCGAGGGCCACCAGCAGTTCCTCCCGCCGCAGTTCGGCCGGGTCGTGATCGACCGCCCGCAGCGCTCCGTCCCGCAATGCGATCCGGTGGACCGCACCCCGGCACTCCACCCGGTGCGGGTCACCGGGCTCGACGGCCGGGCCGGCCACGGGCGGGGGAGCGGACACCGGAAGTGCCGCGGCGACGAGCGGATGCAGCCGCCCGGCCGCGACCAGCCCGGCACGCAGCAGCTCCAGATCCGGCAGGACCCGGGCCGCCGCCTCCGGCAGCACCGGAAGCGCCGCGACCTCCTGCGGCGGCAGCGCTTCCCGCAGGAGCCGGAAGACCGGGGCGTGACTGTCGTCGGGGGCGACGAGTTCGAGGACGGCGCGGTTGCGGGCATCGAGCCGCACGGTGAACGCCCCGCGCGGACGACCCTCAGCCCGCAACAGCAGTTCCGCCTCGGCGGCCCAACGCCCCACCGCCCAGGGGGCGTCGGGTACGGCGGCCGGGCCCGACGGGGCGGTCCGGCCATGCCTTCCGGGCAGGCCCGGCGGCGCGGCGGACGGTGCTCCGTACGCCCCGCACCGCCGTGCCAGTTCGCGGCTGCGTCCGGCGTCCCAGAGATGCCGGTGCAGGTCCAGCCGGAAACGCCGGTCGGGACGCGGATGCGGGTGATGTCGCGGAGGGCCGGTCGCGGACCCCTCCCACAGGGCCAGGGACATCCGCTGTCCGGCGTCCGACCGGGCAGGCGGTGTCCGCACCACCAGTTCCAGCGGCGGGGCGCCGGAATTCGGGTAGCGGGCCAGAGAGAGAGTCAGGCCGGACCTGAGCCGCCCGTCGGGGGCGATCCGGGGCATGTGCCAGCGCAGCAGATCCGGCGACAGCTGCCGCAGATCCGCACGGAGGCGGTGGACGACGTCGGTGCCGTGGCGGTCGCGCACGGCGCGCAGATCGAGATCTACGTCGATCCGGGCGGCGGCGCAGGCCCCCGCCCAGTCACCGACCGCACGCCGTGCGGTCGCGGTCTCGATCATGGACGGTGGCACGGCGTACTCACGCACGCGCTGCCACATCAACAGGTGGGGCGGAAACTCGTTCGCGAAGTGATGTGCCATCAGCAATCACCTTGCGCGGACGATTCCCCCAATCGGAACGAGGAGAAGTTCATCATCGTCGACATCCTAACCATCCCGATGACGATCCGTCTCCCGTTTCCCGGCCCACCGGGGGAACCACGGCCGGACAGCGGCGGATCCGTGTACGGATGCTGCCGCCGATCACTCCGATGACCCGGGGCACGGCAGGCCCGGCCCGTCCATCTCCGCGAACATCAGCGAGGTACTGCACCCGCCTGGCGCCGCTGAAGTCCGCCGACGCGGATGCCCCGGTCGGCGAGTGCGGCCGGGGCATCCGCGCGGGGTACGTCAGCCGCGTCGGCCGAAGATCCGCCCGCTGGAGCCGAGGTCCAGGAAGATCGTCTCGCCGGTGGCGTTGTACATGACGGCGTACACGTCACCGTTGCCGGGCACCGTCAGCCCGTCCAGCTTCTCCTGCGTCCAGCCGTTCCTCGTCCGCAGCTCGGGCAGGACCTCGTAGGCGAGCTTCTTGGCCAGTACTCGCAGCGAACTCGGCTGCGCGGCCGACTCGGCAGGTCGACCGTGCAGATCCGCTGGATCTTGGCGGACGGGTCGTTGTTGTTGCGTTCGATGACGGCGATCTTGTCACCGACGACGGGGATCTCGGAGAGGCCGATCCAGTCATCCGGCGTGGAGGAGTCGAGCCGGTAGCCGAAGAAGCTCCAGGTGCCGGCGTCGACGTCGTAGCGGCCGAGCCGGACGGCGCCCGCGGGATCGGTCTTCACCGCGCGCTGCAGCACGCCCCATAGGCAAGGATCTGGGTAGCCGTTGTCAGATGCACGGCATGTGCGTCCGACTCAATATGCGGGTCACACCTCTCATCGAATACCGTGGCAGTGCTGGTCGACGGAGACCGCAGACCTGGACCGTGATTCTCGCGTGCGCACCGTGGCGTCCGTTGTCCGGGTGGCGGTCCACCTTTTCAGGAGGAACAGGCATGACCACACGTCCACCTGTTCCGCCGTTCACGCGGGAGGCCGCGATCGAGAAGGTCCGACTGGCCGAGGACGCCTGGAACACGCGTGATCCGGAGAAGGTGGCCCTCGGGTACACCGAGGACTCGCGCTGGCGCAACCGGGCGGAGTTCATCAGTGGACGCGACGAGATCGTCGCATTCCTGACCCGCAAGTGGCGCGGGGAACTGGACTACCGACTCATCAAGGAGCTGTGGGCTTTCGACGGAAACCGGATCGCGGTGCGGTTCGCCTATGAATCCCACGACGATTCCGGCCAGTGGTACCGGTCGTACGGAAATGAGAATTGGGAGTTCGGCGAAGACGGCCTGATGAAGGTTCGCCATGCGTGCATCAACGACCTCCCGATCGCCGAGTCCGACCGCAAGTACCACTGGTCACTCGGCCGAGTCCCGATGACCACCCCAGTCTGAGCGACCTCGGACTCTGACACATCCCTGCTCCGCCTCCGTTCGCAACGGCGGGCTGTGCGCGGTGATCGTCGCCGGACCGACGGAGCGCGACGCCTCCGTCCAGTCCGCATGCCGGGCCCGGAGCCGGCGCTTCATCGAGCGCACACCGACCTGCGGATTCTGCGCGATCACCGCAGGCTTCACCCGCCGCGAACCGAGCCCCGGCCGTCAGCCGGATCTTCGACCAGGGCTCCTCATCAGGGCTGGCCTCTCTCGCGCTGCCCACGCGTCGGAGGTGCGGTCAGTAGTCCCAGACGACCGGTACGAAACGGAAGGCGTTGCCGTCGACCGCGACGTGGCAGACGGACGGGAACGGCAGGTGGGTGGCCACCAGCTGCTCGCCGCGTCCCGCAAGCTCTGTCAGGAGGCTGATCCGGACGCGGGCCATCAGGTCGGGGTCGTGGTCGAAGCCGTTGTGCCACTCGGGCTTGTCGAACCCGGGCTGGAAGATGGCATCACCGGCGAACGTCAGCCGGTCGCCGCCGGACTCGAGACGGACGATGCTGTGGCCGGGGGTGTGCCCGCCGGTGCGCTGCATCACCACTCCGGGCGCCACCTCGTACTCCGTCTCGAACGGCCGCAACTGGCTGCGGTACACGTCCAGGAACCGCGAGGCGGTCCTTCGGAGCACGTCCGGCACGGGTGCCGGCATGACGGTGCGGGAGAAATCAGGCGCGTCCCAGAACTCGGCCTCGGCGGCCGCCAGGTGGACCCGCAGGTCCTGGCGCAGTCGGCCCCTCAGCCCCTCGACGAGCAGTCCGCCGATGTGGTCCATGTGCAAGTGGGTGAGCACCACGTCGGTGACGGATGCGGGATCGATGCCGGCGGCCTCCAGTCGCATGGCCAGCTGCCCGGCCCGCGGGAAGCCGGGGAACTCCGAGCCCAGCCCGGAGTCGACGAGGATGGTCCGGCCACCGCTGCGCACCACGGCCACATTCAGAGGCCAGTCGCACACCTCGGGCGGCAGGAACATGTCACCGAGCCAGGCGCTCAGGTCGGGCTTGGTGGCGTTGGTCGCCAACGTCACGGCGGGGATCGGCATCACCCCGTCGCTGATCACCATCACGTCGATGTCGCCGACCTTCAGCGCGTAGCGTGACGGAACCAGTTCGTCGTGTGCCGGTGCATCGGGGTGTGCGTGGACGTGGCTCATGTTGTTCTCCTCTTGACGAGAGTTGCCCGAACGTCGCCAGCGCGGCGGGGCACGCTGTCCGGTCGTGCCCTATGACCGGACGGCCGTCTGTTTTGTGACATTCGTCCCGATTTTGCCATCGGCCCCGCTGGGTCTCCCGGCGCCTCGCCCGATCATGTCCAGGGTTAGCGGAAGTGTTGCCGCGACAGGGCTGCAAAGGTCACATTTCCGCACGTCAGCGCTACTTCTGCCTACTCGGGGCTGCTCCATTTCTTCCTCGGGCTGCGACGTTCTCGTTGAGCTTGATCATTGACCTCGCCGCTGTTCCTGACGGATGTGTTTGGCGAGGGTTTCGAGTCGTCTCACGCTGCCTCCAGGCTCGTGACAGGGTGCTGACATGCGGTTCTTCGAGCAGGGCGGGCGCCGATCCGTACCTGTCAGCGCCGCGGCCTACGGCATGACGGCCCGCGCGGAGCTCGTCGCCGGCTCCAGGCGTGTTCGGCGCGCCGTACGGCAGCACGCGGCGGCGAGTGGTCCGGCGCGGGGCTGCGGTCGCCAGGTGGTTCCGGGCCCGACGGTGGGCCCGGCGGTCCACGCGTGGCCGCAGGGGCGCGATCAGTGGCCGGCCGTTGCGATGAGACGTCGCAGCGCGGCCTGGCCGGGTGGGCCCCAGGTGGGCTTGCCACCGGTACGGCCGTGGACGCCGGCGTCTCCGATGTGGATGCAGGCGAGGGCTTTCAGCACGGCGCAGCCGCGAGCGCGGCGCAGGGTCGCCGTGTCCGGGGTCGGTCGGTACGCCTCATGGAAACGGTCGGTGGCGCCGTCCGGCAGCAGTATCCACGCGGCGGCGAGGTCCCAGGCAGGATCGCCCGCGCAGAGGTCGCCGAAGTCGATCACCCCGCAGAAGGTGCCTTCCGCGGTGAGGATGTTGGCCGGATGCAGGTCGCCGTGGAGCCACACCGCCGGGCCCGTCCAGCCGGGTGCCGAGAGGGCGTCCTCCCAGACCGCGCGGACGGCGTCCGGGTCGGGGAGGAGTCCCAGTTCGGTGGCCGAGGCGAACCCCTTGGCGAAGCCGTCGGCGTGGTCGGCCGGCGGCCCCCCACACCACCGGCCGACGGGTGCCCCGGCGGGAGCGGGCCGGTGAAGGGCCGTCAGGAAGGCGGCCAAGGTATCGGCCGCCGCCGCACCGCGGGTGGCAGGGGCGCGGTCGGCCGGATCACCCGGGACCCAGGTAGTGACGATCCAGGGGCGCGGGAACCGTGCGGACGGCTCGCCGAGACGCTGTGGCACGGAGACCGGCAAGGGAAGGCGCGGGGCGAGAGCGGGCACCCAGGCGTGCTCCTTGTGCAGCAGATCGTCCGCGTCCCGCGTCGCGTACGGCATCCGCACGGCGAGGTCGTCGCCGAGCCGCCACAGTTGGTTGTCCCAGCCGCGCGCGCCGAGGCGTACCGGGAGATGGGCCAGGTCGGGATGCTGGTCGAGCACCAGGTCCCGCACCAGATCTGCGCTGATCTCGATGTCCCGTACCAGATCCGCGCTGATCTCGATCTCCGTGTGGGTCATGCGGAGCCACAGTAGTCGGGCGGTGGACCGCCGTTCGTGGGCCCCGGCACTCCGTGCCGCTCGATCAGTCGCCGAGCACGGACCGGTCGACCGAATTGCTGACGGGCGACGTTGTCGAATCGGGTTGTCACTGCCGGTTCCCAGATGGGGAACCGGCCCGTGGCGAAGGCTTCGAGCGTGATGAGGAAGACGACGACGGGCTGCCGGGGTGCAGTGACCGAGCACGATGGTCATCACCCATGAGCCGCATTCCGTCGGTTCGCCGGCCGGGCATCGTGAACGGTCAGTCATCGTGAGCGGTCAGTCGTGTGGATTCGGCTTCATCCGATCGCCCGGTCAAGGCGCGGGAAACATGAGGCGTACGCCGTACCGGCGCTCGGCGCGGTGGAGTGACGGCACCAGATTCCTCCGCAACTCGTCCACCTGGTCGGCGTGCTGAGTGAGGAAGCGTGTGCGCAGGCGCAGACGTGCCGGTTCGCGTACGGCCTCGACCGGGCGCAGGCAGGTTGCGTAGGCGCGGCCGAGTTCGCGGTTGATCCGCGGGAAGTCGGCGGACGAGGCGGAGAGCAGGCGGGAGTCGACGAGCCCGAGGAAGGTGTTCTCGTCACGGACCTGGAATCCGTGTTCGGCGAAGCAGCCGGGCAGGGTGCCCAAGGCGCGGATGGTGTCGGGGTCGTGGCGCAGCGAGGCGAGTTCCCGGAACCACAGTTTCTGGAGCGAAACGTCGGCTTTGTGGGTCCCGCGGCCGGCCGAGGCGCCCTCGTCCAGGCAGCGGCGTACGGTCGTCGGACTGCCGGAACGGGTCGGGGCGGGGTCTGTCGCAGGGGCGGGGATCTCGGCGCTGTAGCCGAAACCGTGACGCGCGATGAACTCGAGGTCGGGAACGCCGGAGAAGGGGATGAACGCGGGCGGGGCCTGTTCGGGCAGGCCGATCCCGCTGTCGCGGGCGCACGAGGCCGCGACGGTGTGGGCCACCTGTTGCCCGAAGGCGTTCAGCCCCTGGGTCCACCGGGTTTCGGCGCCGGTCGCGGGGAAGAGCATGCGTACGGGGTCGTCCGGCGGGGTGTAGGTGAGGCGGGCGGGTGTGTCGTGAGCGGGTGAGGAGTTGCTCGACGGGCCGGGACCGGTGGAGCAGGCGACGGCGAGCAGACAGGTGGCCGCCGCGACGGCGGTGCGCACCGCGAGCCGGCGCGGATGTGCTGGACGGATCATCGGGCCGCTCCTTCCCCCGAGGTGGCGGGGTGCCGCCGACCCGCGACGGCACCCCAGGTGCGGTGCAGGAGGGGCGTCAGTGGGTGATCGTCACCTTGTCGCCCCCGTCGAAGAGGCTTGCCACCCCGAAACGGGTGTTGGCGGCGACGTCGGTGCACAGCCAGTACTTGGAGTCGTTGATGCTGTGATTTCCGTCGTAGACAGGAATGTCGGGATTGCCGTTCGCGAATCCACGTGCGCACGTGAACCAGGTGCCGTTGGAGCGCTGGAGGCGGCCGGCGTAGTAGTCGTAGTTGAACTGGGACTGGTCGTCCGAAAAGGTGAGGTTGAGGTCGTTGCACGAGCTCGTGCCCGACTTGCGGGCAGTGCTGTTGTCGTTCTGCTGGCCCTCGCCGGTGGTCAGGTTCGCTTTCACGCACGCTTGCGGGGCGGCGGACGCCGTGGGTGCGAGCACCAGACAGGTTGCGGCGGAGACCAGCGCGAGTGCGCCGGCGGTGACGGTTCGGTTCATGGTTCCCCCCAGTTCCGTTGTCGTACGGGCAGGCGCCGTCCGCCCACCCGCCGTGTTCTCACCTTGGGGCAGGCCGACTGCGCGGCGGTTGCGCCGTGGTTGCGTGCTCCGGTTGCACCGGATCGCCGCGAACCCTTGACCTGTACATCACAGGTCGGGCACGCTGCGCGAGCCGCGTCTCCGGGGCTCTTGGGGGGAGAGGCTGCGTGATCGAGACGGGGGAAACTTGATCGAGTTCGCTGTCCTCGGGCCGCTGACCGTCCATCGTGACGGTCAGGAACTGCTCTTGGCCGCGCCCATGCTGCGCCGACTGCTGGCCGTGCTGCTGAGTCGGTCCGGCAGGCCCGTGCCTGTCACGGACATCATGTCCGCGCTGTGGGAAGGTCGGCCGCCCCGCAGCGCGCGCAAGACCATGCAGGTTTACGTGCATCGGCTGCGTCGTGAACTCGACGACGAGCAGCGGCTGGTGCACAACGCGCTCGGCTACACGCTCACCGTCGGCACCGGAGAACTGGACGCGCTGCGTTTCGCCGACCTTGCCGGGCGGGGGCGCCTCGCCTGCCGTTCCGACGATCCCGAGCGGGCGATCGAACTGTTCAGGCGAGCGCTCTCGCTGTGGCGCGGTCCTGCCTTCGACGGCGTCCGGGACGGCGCGTCGGTCGCCGCCGACGCCGACCGACTCGATGACCAGCGCCTCCAGGTGTACGAGGAGTGCGCCGAGATAGAGCTGAACCTGGGCAGGAACGGGGAGTTGGCCGCCGAGCTGGCGGTGCTGGTGCGGTCGCATCCTTACCGCGAGCGGCTCCGTGGGCAGCTCATGCGCGCGCTGCACGGGGGTGGGCGCCGTGCCGAGGCGCTGGAGGTGTTCCGGGAGACCGCCGCACTGCTGCGGGACGAACTCGGCATCGATCCCGGCGACGCGCTCAGAACCCTGCACGAGGCGATGCTGCGCGAGGACGACGGGCTGGTGCCGGCGGCCGGACCCGTCCGCGATCCGCTGCCGGCGACCGGGCCTGGTGTGGCGGGCTCGGTCGGGCTCGCACGAGTGAGGGGGACGGGGGCCGAGGCGGAACCGACCGGCGAGCGGAGCGGCGAGGTGACCGGTCTCGTACGGCGGGAGCGGGGGAGTGCCACCGCCGCGGACGGGCAGGTGGGGCCGTCGGGCCGAGCCGCGGACCACGGCGACTTGTCGCCGGCGTCCGCCCGGTGGCGTTCGGGCGGAGTGCCGGCGGAGGTCACCAGTTTCGTCGGACGTCAGGACGAGATTGCCGAGGTGGCCCGGCTGCTCAGGGTGTCCCGGCTGGTGACGGTGACCGGAGTGGGCGGTGTCGGCAAGACCCGGCTGGCCCTGCGTCTGGCGGGCGAGGTTCAGGGTGAGTTCCCTGACGGCGTGCAGCTGGTGGAGCTGTCCTCGGTGCACGACCCGGACATGGTGGCCCACGCGGTGACACAGGCGCTGGACCTGCACGACCAGAGCCTGAGCTCCCCCGCGCAACTGCTCTGCCGGCACCTCGCCGAGAAGCGGTTGCTGCTCGTACTGGACACCTGCGAGCACGTGGTCGATGCCTGTGCCCTGCTCGCCGAGGTGATTCTGCGCGGTGCGCCCCGGGTACGCGTGCTGGCCACGAGCAGGGAGTCGCTCGGCATCGCGGGGGAGCAGATCTATGTGCTGCCGCCCCTTCCGGTGCCGCGGCTGGGCCCTTTGGCAGCCGCCGACGCACGGTACGACGGCGTCGATCTCTTCGTCGAGCGGGCCCGCGCGGCGGATCAGAGGTTCACCGTCGGCCCGGACAACCGTGAGGTGGTGACCCGGCTCTGCGCGCTTCTCGACGGGATACCGCTGGCGCTCGAACTCGCCGCCGTCCGGTTGAGAGCGATGTCCGTCGAGCAGATCCTGGACCGCCTCGACGATCGGTTCGCCCTCCTCGCCCGCGGTCGGCGCACCGCACTGCCCCGGCACCAGACCCTGCGCACCGCCGTGGAGTGGAGCCACCAACTGTGCTCACCCCAGGAACGCCTGCTGTGGGCGCGGCTTTCGGTGTTCTCGGGCAGTTTCGCCCTCGATGCGGTGGAAGCCGTCTGCTGCGACCGGGAGCTTCCCCGGGGTGTCATCGCGGAGCTGCTCTGGAGCCTGGTGGACAAGTCGATCCTGCTGCGTGAGGAGGACGCGGGCGGCGTGCGCCTGCGGCTTCTGGACACCATGCGTGAGTACGGTGCCGAGTGCCTCGACCGGCGCGGGGAACAGGAGCGCCTGCGGTTGCGCCACCGCGATCACTTCGCCGATCTGGCCCACCACGCGGAGGAGGACTGGTTCGGGCCCCGCCAGCCCGACTGGCGGCGGCGTCTGATCCACGAGCACGCCAACCTCCGTTCGGCGCTGGAGATCTGCCTCGCCCGGCCCGAGGAGCACCGCAGCGGACTGGAACTGGCCGCGACGCTGTGGTGGTTCTGGACGGCCTGCGGATTCCTCGTGGAGGGGCGGCACTACCTCGACCGCATGCTCGGGCTGTACCGCGAACCCGGCCCGGTCCGGCTCAAGGCTCTCTGGGCCTGCGGTCATGTCGCGATGGGACAGGGCGACGTCGACGCCGTCGTCCGGCTGGCCACCGAGTGCCAAGCCCTTGCCGCGCGGGAGGACGACACGGTCGCCCTCGCCTTCGTGGGGCATCTGCTCGGTACGGCCGCGGCCCTGCGCGGAGACCTCGACCGAGCGGTCGTGCACACCGCCGACGGGGTGCGCCGGCAGCGGGCCGTGGCGGACGGGGAGAGCGGCCTCGCGATGTCCCTGGTCGGCCATGGTTTCGTCCTGCTGCTCCGCGGCGAACTCGAGGCTGCCGTCGTGGCCCTCGAGGAGCAGCGCGCGCTGAGTGAAGCCCGCGGAGAGGTGTGGACCCGGGCTTGGGGCGACGGCATCCGCAGCTCGGTCGATCTGGCGCGCGGCGAGATCGAGTCGGCGATCGCCCATGCCAGGGCCTCCCTCATGGTGAAGCACCAGCTGGGTGACACGCTGGGCATGGCCATGTGCATCGACACGCTCGCGCAGGCGGCACTGGCGGCCGGCGGCGCGGACCACGCCGCACGTCTCCTGGCCGCCGGCCGCCGGATCTGGGATATGTGCGGACCGCCGCAGATCGGTTCCCCCGAACTGCGAGCGGCTCGCGACCTGTGCGAGCAGCAGGCCAGAGACCTCATCGGCGACCGCGCCTACGACGCCGCGTTCAACGAGGGATCGCAACTGGGCCTCGACGCGGCGCTCGGTCTCGCCCTGGGCGACCATCCGCGCGGATCCGTGGCCCAGAAGACGGTCCTGCCCCCTCCGCCCCGCGCCGACGACTTGAACGACAGTGCCCTTACGCGGGGTTGAGGCGAGGTGGCCGGGAACAGCCGGCGGTCCGACGGCCGCGTCGTCAGCGGCTCGTTGTGCCCGCGAGGCTGACGACCGACGAGCACCGGTCGGCCCGAGCCCAGGCCTCGCTCGGGGCGCACCCGAAGCCGATCAGCGTCCCCGGCGGACCCTTCCGCTCTGCGGAGCACGGCATCTGGGCGCCGTGTACGACATAGAGGGACGGCGGCAGGAGAGGTCGCCTTGCGCCATCTCAGGGGTTTGCGTCTCTCGAGCGCCAGTCGTCTCCCGCTGCCCGGTTCAAGCCGTACGGCGGTCCTGTGTTGAGTCCCACCGGGACCGAGTGGCGTGTTCTGCGCGACCTACGGCTGGGGCGCGGGCTCGGTGATCTCCAGGCGTTCGGGCGGCGGTTCCGGCAGGGGCTCGGCGCCGGTGGCCACCAGCCCGTCGAGGGCCAGTGCGAGGTAGCGGCGCCATGCCTGTGGCTGCACGGCCAGCAGAGGCGCCGCCGTCTGGTGGATTCCGCCGAGCAGCAGGACGACGTCCGTGCCGGTGATGTCGCCGCGCACCGCACCTTGCTCGCGCGCCCGGGCCGTGAGCGCCTCGGCCGCGTCGCAGAGCAGGGCGATGCGGTCCCGGACCTCGGCGTGCTGGAGTGACGGGCGGCCGATCACCTCGCAGAACGCACGGTCGGCGGCGAGCACCTCGACTCCGTCGCTCATGAACTCCCGCAGCGCCGCCGCGGGATCCTCGGCCCCGAGAAGGCGGTCGGCCGAACCGATGAGCTGGTCGAGCATCTGGAGCATGATCGCCGCGAGGAGGTCCTCCTTCGAGGCGAAGTGCCGGAACACCGTGCCCTTGGCGAGGCCGGCTCGCTGGGCGATCTCGCCGATCGGCACGTCCACGCCGTTCTCGGCGAACGCCGCCGTGGCGGCCGTGAGCAGCAAGCGCCGGTTGCGCACCATGTCCGCCCGCTGGCCCGGAGTGGCCTTCGTCCCGCTCATCCCTGCCTCCTCCCAGGTGTGGAGCCTACCATCAACGTGACCGGGTGGTCAGGTTAGCTGTTACGCTCAAGATGACCCGGCGGTCACCTTCGGATTCCGGGTCGCGAACCACGCACACCAACTCCTGGGAGAACAACGTGAGCGGCACTCTGGAAGGCAAGGTCGTCCTCGTCACCGGCGCGTCCTCGGGTATCGGCCGTGCCACGGCTGTGGCGCTTTCGAGGGCCGGCGCCCTGGTCGCGGCCGGGGCTCGGCGGGCCGACCGGCTGAAGGATCTCGCGCGGGACATCCCCGGCGAGATGCTCACCCTCGATCTGGACGTTACCGACCAGGCGTCGGTGCGGGACGCGGTGGCGGCGACCGTCGAGCGGTTCGGGGGCCTGGACATCCTGGTCAACAACGCGGGCGTGATGCTCAGCGGCCCGATCCTCGACGCGGACACCGCAGAGTGGACACGCATGGTCGAGACCAACCTGCTGGGCTCGATGTACGCGGTTCACGCCGCGCTGCCTCACCTGCTGGAACGCAAGGGGGCCGTGGTGCAGGTCTCTTCGACGTCGGGTCGTACGGCGACGGCCGCGAGCGGCGTGTACTCGGCCACCAAGTTCGGTGTCACCGCCTTCGCGGAGTCGCTCCGGCAGGAGGTCACCGAGCAGGGCGTCCGGGTCGTGGTCGTCGAACCCGGCTTCACCTCGACGGAGTTGGCCGGCCACATCACCGATCCAGCCATCCGGGCCATGGCCAAGAGCATGGCCGACTCCATGAGGACCCTCCAGCCGGAGGACATCGCCGCCGCCGTCCTGTACGCGGTGACCCAGCCCGACCACGTGGCGGTCAACGAGATCCTGATCCGCCCCACCGATCAGGCTCGCTGACCCCAGCCACCGGAGGGAGTCGCCTTCCCGGCGACTCTGTTCCGGTCCTCGGGGCCGACGCAGCACGTCCAGCATGATGCGCTGAGCCCCCCACTCCATGGAGGGGATCTTCACTCCGCGCCCGGGGTGGGGCGAGGCGTCGGTCAGGTGTCAGGTCGTCCCCGGCCAGGCGGCCGACGTACACCCGAGCCACGAATTCCGCGATCTGGACGTCCGTCAGGTGCGCGCGAGGACGGCCCCGCCGAGCATGCCGACCAGTTGGCGACCCTGCTCCATGACGTTCACCGCAAGGCGCTCGATCTCATCCTGTGGCACAAACCGCAACGCCTCAGCGGCGCCGGCGCTCGCGTCGACCTCCGGGGGTGTCAGCCCCGTTGCCTGAGGGTGCGTCAGGTATTTTCCAGGCCACCGTCAACGGTGAGGACCTGACCGGTGACCCACTCGACGGCGGGATCGGCGAGCCGTAGGACCCACGCGGCGATCTCCTCCGGCCTGCCGCGGCGCCCCAGCGGGATGCGGGCGGCTTCGGCTTCCTTGATCTGCTGGACTTCGGCCGGGGAGAGGCCGGAAGACGACAGGGCGCCGGTCTCGACCGGGCCCGGAGCGACCGCGTTGACCCGGATGCCCTCCGGTGCCAGCTCGAGTGCCCAGCTTCGGGTCAGATGCTCGATCGCCGCCTTCGACGCACCGTAGTGACTCGCGGCCGCGAGAGGACGGTGTCCGAAGGTGCTCGCGATGTTGACGATCGATCCCCGGGACGTCTGCAAGTGCGGCAGGGCGGCGCCGGCGAGCAGGCTGGGCGCGGTGACATTCGTATCGAATATCTGTTTGATGCGGTCGTACTTCACATCCCGCAACGGCATCGACATGAAGACCCCGGCATTGTTGACCAGGATGTCCAGGCGACCCCAGCGGTCCACGGCGGCACGAACGATCGTCTGGGGAGCTTCCTCCTCCGTGATGTCGCAGTAGATCGTCTCGATCGAGCGATGTCCGTCGGCCAACTCGGCGAGAGCTTGCTCATTACGACCGGTTCCGAGAACGGCTGCACCTGCGTCCGCAAAGGACATGGCGATCGAACGACCGATACCCGAGCCCGCGCCGGTCACGATCACGACTCGGCCGGTGAAGTCCAGTGCCGCAGGATTCGACATGGTGTGAGTCCCTTCGATCGATCTTCATACGACGTGGAACTGCCGGGCGGCGTCATGCAGTCCGCGGACGCCGAGCCACAGCGGACGTTGCGCAGGGCGCACCCGGGCGGGTGGAACAGAGGTCAGAGGCGGACGACGACCACTGCTGTGTCATCGGTGGCCTCGCTGAGGTCGATGAGCGCCTCCGCCAAGTCCTCGGCGTCGTCCTCGCGGTGGCGTGCGAGGAGCTCGGCGAGGCGCTGAAGGCCTTGGTCGATGTCCTCGCCGCGGCGCTCGATGAGCCCGTCGGTGTAGAGGACGAGCGCTGAGCCGTCGGCATAGCCGGTGGTGGCCTGCGCGCGGCGCGTGTGCTCGATACTGGCTCCCAGCGTGGGGTCCGTTGCTCGGTCCAGAAACCGCACGGTGCCGTCCGGGTGAACCAGGGCCGGGGGCGGGTGGCCGGCGCTGCTGTATGTGATGCGGCGTTCCCTCCAGTCGATCACCGTCTGCACAGCGGTGGTGGACAGGGCCCCTTCGACGGAACGTGCGTACATGTCGAGGCCGTCGAGTGCGGCTGCCGGGCCGTTCACCACACGAATGGCGGCGCTCAGCGCGCTGCGCAGCTGGCCCATCACTCCTGCCGCTCCCAGACCGTGTCCGACGACGTCGCCGACCGCGATGGCGTAATCCCCGTCGGCGAGCTGTGTCACCTCGTACCAGTCACCGCAGACGTTCAGGGCGTCAAGAGCCGGGCGGTAGCGGACCGCGGCTTCGTGCCGTGCGAGTCGTTGCGGTGCCGGCAGCATCGCGTCCTGAAGCGCGAGGGCCACCTCCCGCTCTCGGGCGTTCGCCTGACGCAGCCGCTCGTTGACCCGCTGCAGTTCTCGGGACCGTGCATAGAGTTCGATCTCCATCTGCCGCCGCCGAGCCGAGTCAGGGACCTCGGCGCGGACGAGGTCGGTGATCTCCTCCAGACGGTGCACCACCAGCGCGATATGTCCCTCGGAGTCCAGGACGGGGGCGTTGACCGGGCTCCAGTAGCGCTCGGCGAACACGCCCGGCCGATCCTCTTCCTCCACGTCGTGGCGAATCGGCCCCTCGACGTCTTGGACACCGGTCTCGAGCACACGGCGAAGCGAAGCCTCCAGATCTTCCCGACTGTCGGGGTCCTGCGGGAAGGCGTCGAACACGTACCGGCCGACCAGTTGGTGCAGCGAGCGGCCGACCAAGTTCTGATAGGACGCGTTCGCGTCCAGAATGACGAGTTCGGGCGTGAGTACCAGCATCGCGCTGGGTGACGCGTCGAAGATGCCCTCGTAATCGATCTGCCGTTCCGTCACTGCGCTTCTCACGGTTCCTGCCCATCAGATGTACGTCTCAGTGCTTCTGCTTGCGTGGGGCGCTTCGATGCCGCGGGTCCACGGAATCTCGGTGCCGACCGGTGCGCGATCACCCCGGCCTGCCTCGTGCTGAGTGCCAGGAGCCGCCTCGTACCGAGTGCCAGGAGCCAGAGGAACGCCCCGGCAGGCGTTCGACATCGGTGCTGCTCGGTCACCGCTCGGTGCCTGGAAGGGCTTGCCGATGCGGTACCTGCCGACGGCGACCGGAATCACATGTACGAGCGTCGGCTGTTGCCGCTTTTTCCTGCCGACCCGTTCACCGGGGCGCACAATGCTCGTGGCCGGGAAGCGTCGTCCTCGGCTGTCGCGAGGGCTGAGCGGGTGCCGAGGGGCCGTGCCTCTAAGGACGCGCAATCCAGGTCCTCTTCGGCCCAGACGACCTTGCCGCTCGATGTCGAGCGGGATCCCCACCTGCGGGACATCTGAGCGACGAGGAACAGGCCGCGGCCGTTCTCGTCGGCGGAGTTCGAGCGACGCAGGCGAGGGCAGCTGACGCCCGTGTCGGACACTTCGCAGGTCAGGACCCGATGCTGGATCAAGCGCAGCCCGATCGGGCCGGTGCCGTGGCGCGCGGCGTTGGTGACCAGTTCGCTGACGATCAGTTTCGTCGGATCCTCAAGGTCTTCCAGGCCCCATTCGGCCAGCTGGAGGCCGGCCAGGTGCCGGGCGCTACGGGCGGCGCTCTGATCGCTGGGCAGCGTCCAGGACGCGACCCTGGTCGGGTTGAGGGAGCGGGTGCGGACGAGGAGGAGGGTGATGTCGTCCGAGGGCGCCTGGTCCGGGAGGATGTCCATCGCGCCCGTGCAGAGATCCTCGAGCGAGCGGCCCGGGAGTGCCAGGGCGGTGGCGAGACGATGCATTCCCGCATCGGTGTCGTGGTCGCGCGTCTCGATCAGGCCGTCGGTGTACAGAGCGAGGAGACTGCCCTCGGGCAGTTCCAGCTCCACGGACTCGAAAGACGCGTCCGCTCCGAAGCCGAGGGGAACTCCGGCAGGAAGGTCGGCGAAGGTCACCTCGCCCTGCGGATCGATGATCGCAGGCGGGGGGTGCCCGGCCCGTGCCATGGTGCACCGGCGAGTGGCGGGGTCGTAGACCGCGTACAGGCAGGTGGCACCGAGCAGAGAGGGAGGCTGGGCGCATTGCTCGGCCAGTCGTTGGACCGTGTCGTCCAGATGGGCCAGTAGTTCATCGGGGGGCAGCTCCATGTCGGCCAGCGCGTGCACCGCGGTGCGGAGCCGGCCCATGGTCACGGCGGCATTGACGCCCTGACCGACCACATCGCCGACGACGAGACCCACGCGAGCGCCGGACAGCTCGATCACGTCGGCCCAGTCACCGCCGACGCCCTGGTCGATGTCGGCGGGCCGGTAACGGGAGACGGCCTCGATCGCCGCACTGCTCGTCACACGCTCAGGGAGCACGTCGCACTGGAGCTCGAGAGCCGCGGTGTGCCGGCGGGCGCGGTCCAACGACAGCGCCGCGCGGCTCACGACCTCTTCGGCGAGGAGGAGGTCGATCTCCTGGAACGGCACCGGGTCCTCGGTGCGCACGAACAATGCCACGCCCAGCACAACGTTTCGCACGCAGATGGGCACGACCATGACCGAATGCATGTCGTTCTCGCGGATCTTGCGCGCCCTGACCGGATCGTGGTCGATCCAGGTACCTGGAGCCGTGTTCAGGATCGGCTCCAGGCGGGCCCTCCTGGTGCGCAGGGCGTGGGCGAGGGGCGAGGACGCGGGCACGGGGATCACCTCACCGTGCGTCCATGCGGACTCGGGAATCCCCTGGTGGACGGAGGCCAGCCCGGCACGCCGGAAGACGGGGAGGCGATCCGGTGTGGGCTGGGTGCCCTCCGGGGGCGCCTCGCCGAGAACCGACTGCTCCAGGTCGACCGCGACGAAGTCGGCGAACAGGGGTACGGCGAGTTCGGCCAGCTCCTGACTTGTCCGCAGCACGTCCTGTGTTCTGCCCAAGCGGGTGCTGCGCTCACTGAGGATGGCGAACCGCTCGCGCGCCCGCCGGCTCTCGGTGGCGTCGACGCTCAGCGCGCACACTCCGACAGCCTGGCCGTCGGCACCTAGGAGGCATGAATACAGAACGGTGATCGTGTGCTCCCGGGCAGGACTCATCGGCAGCCAGGTCTGGTACTCGTCGGTCCCGGCGGCGCCGCTGTGCAGGACCTGCCGCATCACCGCCTCGGGGTCCGTGGCCTCCGCATCGGGCCGGGCATCGCCGAAGCGACGTCCGAGCCGCCGATCACGGGGAATGCCGTCCTGCCTCTCCATCGTGTCGTTCACCCAGGTGCAGCGCAGGTGGGTGTCACGAACGGCGACGCCGATCGGCGCGCGGCTGATCAGTGATTCCCGGACCGATCCCTTGGTGGCTTCCCAGGAGAGCTTGTCGACCTCGGTCACGGACACCAGCCACCGGACTGCTCCGTCGCGGCCCCGCAGCATCGAGACCCGAAGGCTCACGTCGAGGACCCGGCCGTCCCGGTGGAGCAATTGTGTGCTGCCTGACCAGCCATTTCGTATATGAAGCTGTTCGACGAACTCTGATATCTCCGACGCTTCCCTGCGGGACGGCAGCAACACCGCGGCAGATCGGCCCACCACTTCCTCGGCGGAGTATCCGAGCAGCCGCTCGGCGGCCCGAGTCCATCCGACGACCATCCCTGGCTCGTCGAACATCGCACTGGCCGCGTCGCCCGGCTCCAGCGTGCTCACGGTGTTACTGAGCGTCGTCTTCTCGTAGCTGGTCATCGACTTCGTGTCCTCGTTGACGGCGACAGAGTGGTTTGAGGTGCAGCAACCGATTCGGGGACCCAACTGTCGACCAATGCGGAGGCAGAGGCGCCGTGGAGCGGCGCATGCATCATCGGGGCATCGGCATATCGAATTCAGCCCGGTCGGTCATTTTGTCCCTGTTGCACCTTTTAAAGGACTGACCGGACGGGACTCCGATCTGTGACACACACCACGTGTCCGCCTCGATCTCGCCGAGACCGCGTAGGCACGCAACCCCACACCGGGTACCCGGGCCGCCCCCCTGCGGCACCCACGTCCCGCGTGACCTCCCGCTCCCGCTCCCGCTGCCGCTCCGGGTGCCGCTCCGGGTGCCGGGTGCCGGGCGACGGGCGACGTCGAGCCCGAGCGGTACCTACGGCAGGATCCCGATCAGTTTTCGGTGACAGGAGTCCGCGCCCGGGCCGAGGCGGTGTCGCGGGCGCCGGCCTCGCGAGCCGGCTGTACGGCGAGGGAGCCGACGCCGCCCGCGGCGCCGTGGGTGAGCACGCTCTGGCCGGTGACCAGGTGGGCGTGGCCGCACAGGGCGGCCTGCCAGGCGGTGAGCCCGGAGATCGGCAGCTACGGGTCCAGTCGGTCACACGCAAGGCGCGCCGGCCGACGCGTCGACTTCGCCTGATCACAATTCGAGCGTCGCGCAATTACAGAGAGGCTCTGGGGCATGCGAGGGGGCGGGAATGGGCATTATGGCTTCCTGCTGTCGCGCGTCGACCGAAGGGCAAGGGCGAAGAGCGAAGGGCGAACGGCAGAGGCGAAGGGTCATCGGCAAATGGCGGGGTGCGGGGATGTGCGGGTCGTCTGGGGGATTACTTGAACCTCATCGAGCACGAGTATGCGGATCTGGGTGCCTTGCAGACCCGGCGCGCCATACACGGGGCGTACAGCGAACCTGTTGATGACGTGGAGGAAGCGACGCTGGCACTGGCACGCCGGTGGGCGGGACCGCGGGGCACGGTGGTGGATGTCGGCTGCGGCACCGGGGACCTGCTACGGCGATGGGCCCGGGAGGGACACGCCGGGAAGCTGGTAGGGGTGGACCGGTCTGCAGCGGCGGTCGTCCGGACGCGTGTGGATGGCGTCGAGGTGGTGCGAGGGGACGCGTGCGCGCTGCCGCTGCGCGACGCATCGGCAGACTGTTTGCTGGAGCGGCACATGCTCTATCACGTGGCCGACCTGGGGAAGGCGCTGGCGGAGTCCCGGCGGGTAGTGCGTCCGGGCGGGGCCTTCATCGCCGTGGTCAACATGATGGAAGCGACCCCCCGGTTGGCCCGACTCGTGCGCAGCCGCTGCAGCAGCGAAGGCATACCCGTACCGTCCTTTCCGCGCGTGGACTCCGAGAACCTGCGCCCGCTGCTGAAGGACGCCTACGGCGACGTCGAGGAGACTGAGTACCGGGGGGAGTTGGTGTTCCACGAGCCCGAGCCGCTGGCGGCACTCGCCGCGTCGCTGCTCGTGTTCTACGGGTTGGAGCGGGGGACAGCCCGGCATGGTCGGATGACAGACGCACTGAGTGAGGAGGCGGCGCGGGCCTTCGGCGGCGGCGCCGGACCGTGGCGGGACGCGAAGGGCTGGACCGTGTTCGTGGCGAGGAGGCGAGAGGAAAGCCCGTGATCAGGGTGTGCTGCGATCAGGGGCCTGCTCTGACGGGGTGCCGGCACGCCCGGAGCGACATCAGCGACATCCGGGATCCACGAACGTGGTGCCGCAACGAGACCGTGGCCTGTGGCCAGTTCAGTAGGGGGAGGCGTCCATGACGTCACGTCACACACGTACCGTCACGCTTGTCGGCGCCTGGGTGATCGCGGCCGCCTGCGCCGCAGGTCTCAACGCGGTGCAGTCGCCGCAGCCGTGGGTGATCGGCGTGGGCGCCGCCGTCGGGACCCTGGGTTCCGCGTTGAGCCTCTGGGCGACCACTGTGCTTCAGAGCGACGGAGCCGTCGGCGGAGCTCTTGATCACGTGGTGCCCAGTGGGATACGCCAACTTCCCGCAATGACGGAGTACTTCATCGGGAGAGCGGAGCTGGTCAGGCACGTCCGAGGGCTGGTTCTGGGGTCCGGGCGCCGGCAACGGTGGGGTCGCCGTGCCGGGCGACGCGGTGCGGGTGCGGAACAGTCTGGCCGGTTGAGCTTGGTGATGCTGTCGGGTCGCGGAGGCGTCGGGAAGACCGCGCTGGCCGTGCGGCTCGGGCATGAACTGGCCGGCGATTTCCCCGACGGGCAGATGTACGTCGACCTGCGCGGCGCGTCGGGTACGACTCCACGGGCACCGGCCGACGTCCTGGCGATGCTGCTGCGCGACCTGGGGGTCGACTCCGGTGCGATCCCGGAGGATCTCGACGACCGCATGAGGCTGTTCCGGTCGCGAACAGCGGGCCTTCGGTTGCTGATCGTGCTGGACAACGCGAGGGA
This sequence comes from Streptomyces sp. NPDC002309, assembly GCF_053593375.1. NCBI lineage: Bacteria > Bacillati > Actinomycetota > Actinomycetes > Kitasatosporales > Streptomycetaceae > Streptomyces > Streptomyces sp. NPDC002309. The sequence continues at coordinate 166,556 of NZ_JBSFCI010000006.1, forward strand.
CGAGGCACAGGTCCAGCCGCTGCTCCCCGGCACGGCGACATCACTGGTCATCGTGACCAGCAGGCCCCGGCTGTCCGGCTTGGACGGCGGTGTGTCGTTCGAGCTGAGTGTGCTCGAACACGACCAGGCCGTTGAACTGTTGGGTAGGCTTGCGGGCTATTCTCGGGTGGCCGCGGAACCGGAGGCGGCCTCAGAGATCGTGCGCGCCTGCGGCCTTCTCCCACTGGCGGTACGGATCGCCGGCGCTCGCCTGGCCGGACGCCCCGGCTGGCCGCTCGAGAACTTCGCCCGTCGACTGGCCGGCCAGCACCGCCGACTCGCGGAACTGCGGGCAGGGAGCCTCGACGTACGGACCGGCATCACGGTCGGCTACAACGCGCAGCCCGCCGTCAATCAGCGGGCGTTCTTGCTCCTCGCCCTGTGCAACGCGCCGTCGTTCTCCGTTCTGCCGTTGCAGGCGGCCATGGACTGTTCACGGACGCAGGCAGAGCAGAGCATGGACGAACTCACCGAGGACCAGTTGCTCGAGTGGTTGGGGCATGACGCCGCCGGCGAGTCCGTGTACCGCTATCACGACCTCGTACGCGACTACGCCGTCGAGCTCCTCACCGGTGAGGAGCTCGGTGGGGAGGAGCGCCGAGCGGCACTCGGCAGGGTCGTCGGTCTCTGCCTGCACCTTGCGGAGCGCGCCGAGCGTCGCGTGGCGCCGGGCAGTTACCGTCAGACCGCCCGGTTCCCCCGCTGGTCGGCGCCGACCGAGAACGGTACTCCGGAAACGGAACCGGACGCTCTCCAACAACTGGCGGCGGAGTACGAGTTCCTGATGTGCGCGGTCCCTGAGGCGCTGAACGCCGGCATGACCTCAGCGGCATGGGAGCTGGCGAGCCTGCTCGCGGCGTACCAGGACAACCACGCGCTGTGGAGCGACTGGGAGAAGACCCAGGTCCCGGTACTGGAGGCGTGCCGGGCCGAGGGCGACGAGCTGGGAGTGGCCGTCAGTCTCCGCGACCTGGCCGTGCTCCGGCGGCTCCAGGGACGACTGCCCGAGGCCGAGCAGCACGGTCTCGACGCCCTGGCGATCTTCGAGGGCATCGGCGAACTGGCGGGCACCGCCGACTGCCTTTCCAACCTCGGATGGCTGTATCGGGTGCGCGGCGAACACGACCAGGCCCGCGTCTACCTGGCGCGCGCACTGACCGTCGCGGAGGAGCACGGGATCCAGCGGACTCGCGGCTGGGTGTTCCAGATGCGCGCCGATCTGGAGATCGACGTCGGAGCCATGGACACGGCCCTGGCGCTGCTCCAGCAGTCACGGGAGGTCTTCGAGCAGATCGGCGAACGACGAGGCCTGGGCTGGACGCTGCGCATCACGGGGGACGTCTACCGCGAGCAGGAACAGTACGACCGGGCGCTCGCGCTGTACGAGGCCGCCGCGGACGTGATGCGGACCTTCAATGACAGGCGCGGCCTCGCTCGTATTCTGAGCGCCATCGGAACCCTCCATCAGAGCATGGGCCGGAGCCAGGAAGCCGTGACGCACTACGAGGACAGCCTCGCCGCCTTCCGCCAACTCGGCGACCTGCAGTGGCAGGCACGCACGCTGGGTGCGCTGGCCGATTTTCACGCGGGCATGGGCGAAGCAGCGAAGGCCGACGCCTGTCGCATGGAGGCTGCGGCCCTTCTCGCTGGGCTCAGTGTCGCCCAAACCCACTACGCTCGACGGCTTTGACCTTGACGCTGCCGGGACTCATGGGCTCCCCGGTGCGCGGGCGTGATCCACGGGCATGCCCGGGACTGTTGCGAGGATCGATGCGGTGACGAGGTGGCCGTTGTCTGCGAGCCCGTACCTCGGTGAACGTGGCCCTCGCGTGCGGGTAGGTCGGAGGGTCGATCAGGACCTGGTCGTGTGGCGACAGGGTCCGGCTGTCGAACAGCGCCGGCCTCGCGTGCCTGCCGCGGTGGTCGACATCCGCTGTCCAGATCCAGCGCAGGGTCGGCCGGACCGAAGCCACCGGTGTCCAGTACGCCGCTCAGCCGGTCTCCCGTCACCAGGACATTGCCGGGAATCAGGTCACCGTGGCTCATCATGTCGGCACCCGTGCACGGCAACTCCCGTATGGGGTTCCACACTTGGCGAAGCCGGTGCACGTCGAGCAGTCCCGTGCTCTCCTCGAGGCACTTTGCCATCCAGTCGTCGTGGTGAACGAGAACGCCGCCACGTCCTTCGCCGCCGAAAAGCCGTCCCCGTGTCTCGGCGCTCTGTCGCGCAGCGCTGCGATGAAGGTCGCAGGGTCCTCGGCGAAAGTGTCCGACCTACCAGGTCCCGCCGATCCGCTGTGAAGGCTGCTGCCCGTTCATCGCCCGCCTCGCCCATGCCGACTGACTCCCGCCCGCCGACCTGCGGTGTTTCCTCGCAGGGCCTCCTGGATATCGCGGCAGCCCGACCTGGGAACGGCTCGCGGCCGTCAGCGGCGAACGTGGGGCGACGGGGCTTTGGACGCTGCAGCTACTCAACTTGATTGGGTGATGTCGGGTGGCGTGGGCCATAGGTCACCTGCGCCGGTGGCCGCCGACCCACGTGGGCCGGCCCTCGGTGTGCATACTGTGACCGGCAGAGGGGCCGTCGTCCGACCGAACGGCGATGGGCGGGGCCGATAGGCGACGGGCCGGGCCGGACGATCAAGGAGCCAGCGATGGATGAACAGGAAAGCTTGCGCCGCTACGGGATTCGCCCCGTCGGCGCGGACCTCGACGAGATCCGTGCACTCCTCAGTGAGCACACGGCGCGTGAGCGACGCGCTCAGGGCACGGGCGACACTGAGCTGATGAGGCTCTGCTGCTTCCAGCTGTTCACCAGTGGCGACCTCGACGACGTGCTCCTGATCTGGAGTGCGAAGCAAGCCAGCTTCGACGCAGCGTGCTCGATCGACATCGAATTCCTGCTTGGGCACGGGCTCGACGCGACGAAGGCCCACCTCTCGGCCAACCGTGCACCTTCTGCGACGGCGGCACTGGATCGACTGCGCGAGCTCGAGACAGACGGTGAATTCGAGGGCTTCTCAGTGGAGGAGCGCTCCGCCGTCTACGACCGGTACTTCGTCGACTGACGAATCTCCAGCGCCGCTCAGTCGTCCGTGATGAGGCCGGTGCCCGCAAGGCAGCTGTCGACGAATTCCGGGCGATACCGGATCTGCTTGAGCCTGCGCTTCACGGCCCTGGTGATCTGGCCCAGGTCGGCTGCGGCGAGGTTGCCGATGTCGCGTTTGACCAGCGGCCAGATGCCCTCCCGCGGCTTCAGGTCCGGCGCGTAGGTGGGAGCTGGAAGACGGTGAGCCAGGCGGCATTCGCGGCGATGAACTCCCGCATCCCGGCAGTCAGGTGGAGGCTGACCGCTCGCCCGGCTTGTAGCAGGTCATACCCGCCATCGACACCCGTCCGGAGCCCCGGCCGCGAACCCGGACGACGGGGGTCCGGCCGATCCGCCCCCAGGTTCGAGAGCGCGTCGGCGTCATCGACCGGCCGGCCTCATCTTCGAAGAGGGTCCAGCCGTTACACGCCGCCGCACATCCCTTACCCGTGGCCAGACCTCCTTCTTCCACAGCTCAACCGCCGCATCGTCGCGCTCGATCGCCCGGCGGGTGGGCTGCTGCCGCGACCAGCCATGTCGCTTCAGCAGCCGCCACGTGCCCGCCACCGTGTACGAAACGTGGAACAGTCGACCGATCACGGTCAGCGCCGGTCCCGCGCGAGATCCGCGCATGCCCGCAGGCCAACGGGTGCCTCGCGAACCACTGCCCGGCGAACTCGTCGATGACGGTCGGCGCGAGGCAGGGCTCCTCCCATGGCGCCTTATCGGCCTCGGTGGGTCTCCAGGAACCGGAGCCAGATCTCGCCAAGGGTGGGGAAGGCGGGGACGACGTGCCAGAGTCGGTCGAGGGGGACTTCGCCGACGACCGCGATGGTGGCCGAGTGCACCAGTTCCCCGACGCCGGGGCCGGCGAAGGTGACGCCGACGACGGTGTCGCGGTCAGTGTCGATGAGCATGCGGGCGTGGCCGCGGTAGTCCTCTCCGTACTGGTGCGCGCCCGCGACGTGGGCGAGATCGTAGTCGACGACCTTGATCCGGCGCCCGCTCTGTTCGATCTCACGGCTGGTCAGGCCGACGGAGGCGACCTCGGGGGTGGTGAAAACGACCTGGGGGACGGCCGCGTGGTCGGCGGTGGCGACATGAGTGCCCCACGGGGTGTCGTCGATCGCCTCGTTCTTGGCGCGCGCGCCGATCACGGTGCCGGCGATCCTGGCCTGGTACTTGCCCTGATGTGTCATCAGAGCGCGGCGGTTGACGTCGCCGACGGCGTAGAGCCAGCCGCCGTCGATGCCGGTGACCTGGAAGGTGTCGTCGACGGTCAGCCAGTCCCCGGGGGTGAGGCCGACGGTCTCCAGGCCGATGTCGCGGGTCTGCGGGGCTCGGCCGGTGGCGAGCAGGATCTCGTCCGCGGCCAGCTGTGTGCCGTCGGTGAGGGTGATCCGCACCTCGCCGTCCTCGCGGGCCAGGGAGGCGACCGTGGTGTTGAAGCGGATGTCGACGCCTGCTTCGCGCAGTCCGTCGGCGACCAGCTCACCGGCGAACGGTTCCATCCTCTCGAGCAGTCCGTTCTCGAGGACGAGCATGGTGACCTCGGAGCCGAGGGCCTGCCAGGCGGTGGCCATCTCGACGGCGACCACACCGCCTCCGACGACGGCGAGGCGGCCGGGGACCTTGTCGGCGCTGGTGGCCTCGCGGCTGGTCCAGGGGCCGACGGTGTCCAGTCCCGGGATGGGGGGCAGGGCGGCGCGGGTGCCGGTGGAGACGACGACGGCGTGCCGGGCGGTCAGGGTGACGGTGTCGCCCTCGGGGGTCTGCACGGCCACCTGCTGGGGGCCGGTGAGACGGCCATGGCCGCGTATCAGGTCGACGGAGACCGAGTCCAGCCAGGCAACCTGGTCCTCGTCCTTCCAGTACGAGGACATCTTGTCGCGGTGCGCGAGGACCGCATCCACGTCCAGCGGCCCGTTCACGGCCTGGCGCAGCCCGGGTACGCGGCGAGCGTCGGCGTGTGCCACCACCGGCCGCAGCAGCGCCTTGCTCGGGTCGCAGGCCCAGAACGAGCATTCGCCACCGAGGAGATCGCGCTCCACGATCACGGCGCTGAGGCCTGCGGCGCGGGCGCGTTCGGCCACGTTCTCGCCGACCGGCCCCCCGCCGATGACGATCACGTCGTAGGTGCGGGTGGTCTCGTCCATCGCTGCTGCGTCCTTCACTGCTCTGTTCCTCACGGACTCGTTTCTCACTTCTTGCCTTGCATGACTCGGCCGGATCCATCGCCGGCCGCTCGGTCGGGGCGTGCCCCTGCGGCGGCCGGACCGCTGGGCGGCGGAGGCCTGTGCCCCCAGCGCTCCGGTGCCGGTCTTCGGTCCGGACTGCGACGACCGGGGCCGGGCCGGCTGCAACGCGTTCCGGACACGGCCCGTCGCAGCCCTCGAAGGGTGGCTCGTCGGGTGGTCGGCGTCAGCGGCCGGGGGCGCGCTGCGAGACCTCCTGGAGCACCCAACCGTTGCCGTCCGGGTCGCTGAAGGTGAGGTACGAGCCGTAGGAGGCGCGCTCGGGGTGCACCCCGGCCAGCCGCTCCTGGCCGGGGCCACGGTGGGTGACGTCCCCGCCCTCGTGGCCGTGGTACAGGAGACCACGTGCGTCGTGGAAGATCTCACTGACCGCGATGCCACGGCCGACGAGCTCCGCACGCGCCTCCTCGATGTCGGAGACGATGAGGTAAAGGCCCTGGAACGAGCCGGGAGTGATGGGGGTCATTCCCTCACCGAAGATGATCGAGCACTCGGAGCCGGGCGGCGTGAAGTGCACGACCCGGAATTCCTCGTTGGCCGTGTAGTCGACGTCCAAGCGGAAGCCGGCCTTCTCGTAGAAGGCCTTGGCCTGGTCGATGTCGGAAACGGGCAGCACGATCATTTCCAGCTTCAGATTCATGGGTGTCCCTTTTTCTTTACGTCGGTGGATCACGCCAATGCGTCACCACTCCGTCGAACGGGGGTTTCGCCTTGGTCGGGGAGGTCGGCGCGGTCCGCGTGTCCTGCGGGCCCTGTGCCGGTCTGCAATCCAGAGAACCAGCCGGAAAGCCGCTTGGGGGCGGTCGAGCAGGCCTGCTTCGGCCATGGCCTGCCGGTCCAGGTACTGGCAGACCCCCTTCCCTGCCGCCGAGTGACCGGCCGCTCAGGATTCGGGATGACGCGGCTTGATCCACGTCGACACGGGCACGGCCGACGCCTGCACGACAGCAAGTCCCGCATGTCCCGGAGCCTGATCACTTCCGCGTGGATGGGTAGTGGCAGGCGGACCACCACCGGATCGACGTGGAAGGTGAGCCGGTGTCGGGTGTATGGGCACCCGCGACCTCAGAAATCCTCACCGACCCGCTTTCATCGTTGAGGTAATTCTGAATCCGCCTGGAATTGCCAAGACCGCATTCAGGGAAGCCCCCGCCTGTTAGAATTCAGCAGTTGCTCTGGAGATAGACGGGGCCGACTCCAATTGGCCTTTTCAAGGCGACAGATTCAGGAATTCCTGTTTCACAGGTAGGGAATTTCTCACGTTGCCGCACTATTGCGCAGTGCGTTTGCCGGGATGCCGCGTCGAGGGCTAGCCTCGATATATGGGCACCTCGTCCGGATCAGGTGACAACAAAGAGCTGAGCGACTTTCTGCGCTCGCGACGCGCCCGGGTGACTCCTGAACAGGTCGGGGTCACGCCGGGGGCGGGTCGGCGTGTCCCGGGACTGCGCCGCGAGGAGGTTGCGCTCTCGGCCGGATTGAGCGCGGACTACTACATCCGTCTGGAACGGGGACGCGTGGCCAACGCGTCGGAAGGGGTGCTGGCGGCCGTGGCTCGTGCTCTGCGGCTGGATGATGTCGAGCGTGCGCATCTGTTCAACCTGGCCAGACCGCAGTCGGTGGCCAGGGTGAGCCGGCCCGCCGTTCCATGGCGAGTGCGTCCGGGTGCGTACGCGCTGCTCGAGGTTCTTCGGGATGCCCCTGCCATGATTCTGGACGGCCGCATGGACGTCCTTGCCTTCAATCGCATGGCTTGCGCGATGTATGCCGATTTCAATGCCGTACCGGCCCGTGAGCGCAATCTGGCGCGATTCGTATTTTTTGACCCTGCCGCGCGTGAACTGTTCATCGACTGGGACATGGCCGCCCGCATGGTCGTCACAGGGTTGCACCTGTACGCCGGTCGGCATCCGGACGATCCACAACTGACCCAGCTGATCGACCAGATGTTGGCCGTGGACGAAGACTTTCGCCGATGGTGGGCCGCGCACGACGTGGAGGAGTTCTCCCACGGCACCAGGCACTACCGGCACCCCTTGCTCGGCGAAGTCACCTTGGACTATGAGGCCCTGGTCTTTCCCGGTGACCCGGACCAGTGGTTGTTCGTGAGTACGGCTGAACCCGGCTCCCCGTCTTCCGATGCCTTGCGGGCACTCGCCCGTCGGATCGGTGACGTGGACACCTCGGTACGTGCGGGTTCCGTGGGCAGCGCCGAGGGACTGTCTGACCGTCAGCTCCAAGTTCACCCTGAGAGTTGATGCCGGATGGTCTACCGCCGTCCCCTCGCAGGGCAAGCCGCGTTCCTCCGAGCCGTTGCCTGAGGGCGGCGGCGTCGCCGTCTTCGGCGGCCCGCCACGACCAGGGGGAAGTCGATGCCCCACGACCGCGCTTCGTCGGTCATGGGCCCCTGCCGCATGCGGCAGGCCGACCCTGGTCCGGCTGACCGAACTGCGTCGGCGGGAGAACAGGATGACGTAGTGGTCGCGGCCGTTCCAGGTGCGGCCTTCGAAGGGGGCAAGGCCCAGGGACCGCTTCCTCTCCCGGTCATCGTCTTCGATGCGCGCGAGGCCCGAAAGGCGTGGCGCAGGACCGAGCCGCTACCAAGTCGCTCGTGAGCTGGAGACACCGCTCGTCCGCTGGGCCGACGCCTGCCCCAACCGGCACCGCGACATGCTGACACCGATAAGAACGTGACCAAGCCCTACTGGCCCCGAGGAGGAAGCGTCGGCGCATACCGCTGACCGCGTGACACCCGTAGGACCGCTTTTCCGGAGACACGGCGCTCGCGGAGGGCTTCGGCGGCCTCGGCGAAACGGTCCCAGGATCCCTGCCAGCCGATCTCGACAGTGAGGGCCCCCTCAGCAGCCAGCTCAGTGAGAACGGCCAGGTCCGGGCCGGCATCGCCCTCTATGACGAAGGACTTCAGCGACTTGGCCGGGCCGACGGTCGCATACGGGGGAAAGACCGCCGGCTCCCCGGAAGTCCAGCCGACGCTCTGCAGACTGCCCCCGGGAGCGAGCAGGCCCCATGCCGCCACCAGTTGGGGGCCGCCGACGCTGTCGATGACCACGTCGACGGGCTGCTCGAGTCCATCCAGACCGATCAGCACCTCGTCGGCGCCGAGGTCGACCAGCCCCTCCCGGCGGGCCGTCGAGCCCACGGACGCGATCACGTGGGCACCGGCCCGCGCCGCCAACTGGACGGCGAACCGCCCGACCCCGCCGGAGGCGCCGGTGATCAACACCCTCTTGTCCGAGCCGAGCCCGGCGTCCCGCAGCGCGCGCAGTGCGGCCACTCCGGCGACCGGCAGGGCGACCGCCTTCGCCAGGTCCAGGCCCTTGGGCACCTCGGCAAGCGCACCCACATCGATCGCGACGCGCTCGGCGAACGCACCCGAGGTCAGGGCCACAACCCGGGTGCCCACCGCCGGTCCGGTCGCATCGGTGGCCGCCTCGACCACCACCCCGGCGGCGTCCGAACCGAGCACCGCACCCACAGGCACCCGACCGGAGCGAGCGTCGTTGAGGTCGCCGTGGTTCAAGGAGGCATGGGAGACGTCCACCAGGACCTGGCCTGGTCCGAGCACGGGGTCGGAGACCTCGGCGAGGCGTGCAGCGGCGGGTGCGGACGGATCGACGACGAGAGCCCGAACAGACATGGTTTCCCCTATGGTTCACGACTTGCCACAGCAGCCATCATCGGTAACCCTGCCGCCCGGCGTAAGGAGGCACATTTATGTCACGCAGTCACATCCGTGTTGCGGACGCAGTGAGGGACGAGGCCTGCCCGGTGACCGAGGTGCTCGACCGCGTCGCGGGCAAGTGGAGCATCGGGATTCTGATCGCCGCCGCCCACGGCCCGGTCCGCTTCACCGAACTCGAACGCGCCATCAACGGCGTCAGTCGGCGCATGCTCACCCTCAACCTGCGTCGCTTGGAGCGGGACGGGCTGCTCATCCGCACCGTCCATCCGACCGTGCCACCCAAAGTCGAGTACAGCCTCACGCCCATGGCCCGAGAACTCCACGCCTCACTGACCGGACTGGTGAGCTGGGCCGAGCGCCACCGGAACGCCATCGCCGAGGCCCGCGCCGCTTACGACTCTGCGGCGGAGCAGAAACCTGACGCCGGCTGAACCGGCTCGGACTGGTTCTGGAGCTCCCGACCCGGCGGCAGTCCCGAAGACCGTGCACGCCGCCGGCGATGGTCCCCACCGGAACTGAGCGAGGCCGGACTGATCGCGGTCGACGATGCCTTCTTCCCCGAGGGTGATGCCCGAGAGCGAAGCAAGTGCGGTTCGCCGGCCTTCCCCACCATGACGGCGTCGCCGATCACCATGCCGGCGGCGGTTCTCGAGCGGAGGAGGCATGTGGCCTGTTCAGGCAGGATTCATGTTGCCGGTGATCTTCCGGAGAGTGGAAGGCACTGCCGGGACACGACTGATCTCTACGTTGCAGGGGTTGTTCACTTATGGAGGACTGATGATCACCCGTGCCCGCCTGGGCGTCATACTTGCCGCCGTGTTGACGACGGTCTTCACGAGTGCTGTCGTGCCGAGTGCCTTCTCGGCGCAGCAGCCGAACACGGACCCGGCTGCCGAGAGCGCCGGCGCGCACTCCGGCAGGGTCCGGATGAACGAGATCCAGTTCATCGGCGCCCACAACGCCTTCCACCGGGAGATGCAGGGCGTCGAGCTGGCCGAGTCGGTCAAGATCGACCCTGGCTACCCGTCGTGGGGCTTCTATTCGCACGCGTCCGTGTCCGATCTGCTGGGCCGGCAGAACGTACGCGCGCTCGAGTTCGACCTGCTGCCCGACCCGGACGGCGGCCTGTACCAGCACCCGCTGGCCCGCCAGCGGGCCGGTCTCGGCCCGATCGACGACCCGGCCATGGCCGCACCCGGCATGAAGGTCCTCCATGTCGCCGATCAGGACTACAACTCGACCTGCCGCACCCTCGTGGTGTGCATGGAGCAGGTGAAGACCTGGTCGACGGCCAACCCGCAGCACGCGCCGATCGTCCTGCAGTTGGAGCTCAAGCAGACCGACGACCGCTGGGAGAAGCTCGGCGGCGCGGTCAGCCCGGCGTGGAGCGGCAAGCTGCTCGACGACGTCGACAAGGAGATCCGTTCGGTCTTCTCCGAGTCGCAGCTGATCACCGCTGACGATCTGCGCCGCCCTGGCCTGACGCTGGAGCAGTCGATCCTGAAGAACGGCTGGCCGACCCTGGACTGGGCGCGCGGCAAGGTGATGTTCTTCTTCGACAACGGCGGCCCCGGCGCCATCCGCGACATGTACCTCGACGGTCACCCCAGCCTGCAGGGCCGCGCGGTCTTCACCCGCGGCAACCCCGGCGACGCGGATGCGGCGATCACGATGGTGAACGACCCGCGCGGCGCCAACGAGGCGACCATCCGCGACCTGGTCGAGCGGGGCTACATCGTCCGCACCCGCTCGGACGAGCCGCTGAAGACGGTCATCAACAACGAGTACAGCCGCCTCCAGACCGCTCTGGCCAGCGGTGCGCAGATGGTCACGACGGACTTCCCGAGCGTCGGTATGACCGCCCGCTACAACAGCGACTTCGTCGCCGAGCTGCCCGGCAACGAGCCGGTCCGCTGCAATCCGGTGGCCGCGCCGCGCAACTGCCGCGACGGCAGACTGGAACCCTCGCACACCCGATGACCGCGTTCTGAAAGGCGGCCGGCCGATCTTGGCCGGCCGCCTTGTCTTTTCCGAACTACGAACCGCAGTGCCGACGGCTGAGATGTCAGATCATCTCCCATCCCGAGGGCCAGTCCGGATCTCGTCGTCACGGCGCATGGGTGCCACGCCACCTCATGCTGTGTGGTCCGTCATCGACCGCTGAGCCACGGCACCACCTTGGGGGATGACGACTGCGTGACAATCCGCAAGGAGCTCAAGAAGCTCAAGGAGCTCAAGGAGTTGGGTCGGTCGTCCAGCGTCACAAGACGGCCGTACCACCTTCACGTTGTTTCCCCGCGGCGCATGATGCACCCTCAGTGACACGACGTCCTTGGGGGCCCCATGAGAACCCGCACCGCCGCCTGCGCTGCCCTGCTCGCCCTCTCAGCCCTCACCGCCGGGTGCGGCGAGTCCCAGGAAGAGATCGCGGAGGAATGCCGGACAGCCCTCGCCAGCACGGCGGTCGCCGTCGATGTCGAAGATGTGCGGCCCGAAGCCTGCGAAGGGCTCTCGCAGGACGACTACGAGGCGCTTGTCATCTCGCAAGGGCCGCGGGACAGCCGCGACATCGACGAGAACGGCGACATCGACTTGGGCGAGCAGCTCGAAGACGAATAGAGAGGTGGGCGCCCGTGCCGCATCCGTGGCCACGCCGGCGCCGACCACGTTCCGCCCCCAGCCGGCTGCCACGAGCTCTCGGACTTCGGTACGGCGGATTGCATGGGCCGCATCGAACGTGCGCCGGCCGATGAACCAAGACGCTCTCGACGACCACATCGAGGCACAGACGCAGACGCACGGGCCGGCCCGGCAGGACCGCGATGCCGAGGCGCTGGTCCTGGCCCCCGCCATCGGGGCACCGCTGTCGAGGGTGCCGCCCGCGATGCCTTCCGTGCGCGGTGGAATGGCGCCCTGGAATCCGGCTCACGGCGCGGGAGTTCCGCCGGTATCCCGCCTCCCGGGGCCAGGAGTACTTGCCATGGGCGCCTAGATCGCCATCGGGGGCAAGCCCGGTCCGTCATGTTGCATCAGACCAAGAACACCGATCTCGTTTCGGACCCGGCACGCCTCGCCGACGGCTGAGAGGTCCGTACGAGGCCGCTGTGGACGTGTGTCTCCCGTGTGACAAGTCGACGGAAACCTTAACCCTCCCCATACGCCGGCCGAGGCGTGCGCTTCCTGTGCCGATGCTAGGTTTCGGATGAGCCTGAGCAGCACCGAATCAGCCCGCTTTTCATTCGCGATCGAGCTATCCGAGCCCTCGGCAGGCTGAGAAGTAGTTTTTGGAAGCTAAGGCGTCACCATGATGAACCTTGAGCCGGTGGCGGAGTTGATATCCGCCACCGACACTCGCTGCACCTGGCCGTATCCCGTCGATTCCGCGGTCTCGGAGTCACCGGCCAAGCAACTCAGGTCGGTTTGGTGTAGAGGGCTCCCGCTCACCTCGGCGCACCGGGGCAGCCATTCCGGCGGGGGAGCACTGATCGAGGGCGCGGGTGAACAGGCGCGGTACGCCAACGAAGGCGCGCTACGTCAACGAAGACGCGGTACACCAACGAACGCACGGTCTACCCGCACGCGTCGCTGGTCGAAATGATCACCTATCAGGACACAGGACAGGTGTTTCCCCGGTCTCGGCTGGACCTCCCTGGACATGAGGGTGCCGCACCGGCGATCATTCCGGGCTCCCGTATGTACCGCGACCCCTTCAACCGGCATGCAGCGGTACGAGAACGGCACGGCGAACTGCCGCCCATCAGAAAGCCGTCCGAATTCTGTATCCGCGAGAATACCGAGGTGGAACTCGCGGACGTCGAGGCTGCTCTTGCCGAGCCGGGGCGCGGCGTCACCGTCCTCGACAGCAATGGCGCGAACATCAAATTCGTGGGCCATATGCCGGGCGGCGTGGATCACGAGGAATCCCATGAGCGCAGCCTCCTCGAAGGAATTGTTCCCTCTCTTTGAAAGTCCGTCTGGACCGCGTCAAGAAGATCCCGTCCGGCGTCAAGAACGCGTAACCGGCGCACGGCGCCTCAGAAGCCCTCCGCACACTGATCCACCGGCGGCCTGGTGCCCCCTCGATCAGCCATCGAACCCGGACAACGGACAAACGAGCGAAAACCGATAGCATGACAATTCATCCACTTCCGAAACCTCGCCGTATCTCGGTTTTCGATACGACTCTGCGCGACGGAGAACAAGCACCCCGCAACGGCATGGATCCCGAGCAGAAACTCGATCTGGCCATGCGCATCCAGGCACTGGGCGTAGACGTCATCGAGGCGGGTTTTCCCGCGTCCTCGCCGAGTGACTTCCGAGCGACGCAACTGATCGCGAGCAACCTCACCTCGGCGCAGATCGCCACCTTCTGCCGGGCGACACGCCACGATGTCGAACTCGCGGTGCAGGCCGCGGGGACGAGGAACCACCAGGTCCAGGTGCTTGCCACCGGCAGCGAGGTCCACCTGGAGCACAAGCGTGGCATCAGCCGCGAGGTCGCGCTGCGCGAGCTGCGGGACACCGTGGAGTTCGCGCGGGCCCTCGCCGTGCCGAAGGTCTCCGTGGCGGTGGAGGACGCGACCCGCGGCACGCGTGACCTCGTCCGCGCCACCATCGAGACCGCCCTGGAAGCAGGCGCCGACCTGGTGGCCATCGGCGACACCACCGGCTGCTCGACCCCGGCGGAGTTCGGTGCGCTCGTCGCCGCCGTGCGCGAGTGGACACCGGCGCCCTTCAAGGTCTCCGTGCACTGCCACGACGACTTCGGCCTGGCGCTGGCCAACACCGTGGCGGGCATCGAGGCGGGCGCCGACGAGGTCCAGGTCACCTTGGGCGGCATCGGTGAACGCGCCGGCAACACCGCGCTCGAAGAGGTCGTGGCGCTGCTCGCCTACAAGAGCGAGCAGCTGGGTGCCTACACGGACGTCACCACCGAGTCGATGTACGACGCCTATGCCCTGCTGCGGAACGTGATCGGCCTGGAAGAGCCGCGGAACAAGGCGATATTCGGTGCGTTCGCCTTCGCGACCGCTGCCGGCATCCACCAGCAGGGAATCCTGCAGAACCCGTCGACGTACGAGTACGTGCGCCCGGCCCGGTTCGGCCGGGAGACCTCCCTGCTCGTCGCGCGGCACTCCGGTCGCGCGATCCTGCGCCACGTCCTGTCCCGGTCCGGACTCTCCGTCGACGACACCACCGTCGACGCGCTGTTCGACAAGTTCGTCAACGGCCGCGTCGGCGGAGACTGCGTCGAACTGGACGTCCTGCGCGAGGAGATCCTCGGCGAGCTGGCCAAGGCGACCGCGGTGAGCGCCCGATGAGTGGACTGACCCTGGCGGAGAAGCTCTGGCGGAGCCATGTCGTCCGCGACATCGACGAGCACACCGATCTGCTCTACATCGACCTGCATCTCCTGCACGAGGTGACGTCGCCCCAGGCGTTCGAGGGCCTGCGGCTGGCGGGACGCCGTGTGCGACGCCCGGAGTCGACCCTGGCGGTCGAGGACCACAACGTGCCCACCCACCCGGCGCTGGTGCTCGACGAGGGAGGTCGCACCCAGATCTCGGCACTGCGCCGCAACTGCGCGGAACACGACATCGAGTTGTACTCCCTGGGCGACGGCCGGCAGGGCATCGTCCACGTCGTCGGCCCCGAACTGGGACTCGTCCAGCCCGGCGTGCTCGTCGTCTGCGGCGACAGCCACACCTCGACCCACGGGGCTCTCGGGGCACTCGCCTTCGGTGTGGGCACCAGCGACGTCGAGCACGTCCTGGCCACACAGACGCTCGCCGTGCCTCGTCCCAGGACCATGGCGGTCGAGTTCCTGGGCCTGCCTCCCGAGGGCACCACGGCCAAGGACGTCGTCCTGGCTCTCATCGCCCGGATCGGGACCGACGGAGGCCAGGGGCACCTGATCGAGTACCGGGGCGCGGCCGTCAGGGCGATGTCCATGGAGAGCCGGATGACCCTGTGCAACATGAGCATCGAAGCCGGCGCACGTGCCGGGATGGTCGCACCGGACGACACCACCCTCGCGTACCTGAAGGGCCGGCCCCACGCCCCGACGGGCCAGGCGTGGGAGGACGCGACGGCGCACTGGCGGACGCTGGTCACCGATGAGTCCGCGGTCTTCGACCGGGTCGTCGAGATCGACCTGTCCGCCCTGGCACCCCAGGTGAGCTGGGGGACGAACCCGGGGCACACCGTCGCACTCGACGACGCGGTACCGGCGCCGGACGCGTTCGACGACCCGGCGGAGCGCGCGACCGCGGAGCGGGCGCTCGCCTACATGGGGCTGCGACCGGGCACGCGCATGCGCGATGTCGCGGTCGACACGGTCTTCCTCGGGTCGTGCACCAACGGACGGATCGAGGATCTGCGCGCGGCGGCCGTCGTACTGCGCGACCGGCGTGTCAGCCCCGGTGTCCGGATGCTCGTCGTGCCGGGTTCCGGCCGCGTCCGGGCCCAGGCCGAGGAAGAGGGCCTGCACGAGGTCTTCCTCGCGGCGGGAGCCGAGTGGCGGCTCCCCGGATGCTCCATGTGCCTGGGGATGAACGCGGACCGCCTGGCGGGCTCCGAACGTGTGGCTTCCACCTCGAACCGCAACTTCGAGGGGCGTCAGGGGGACCGCGCGCGCACCCACCTCGTCTCGCCCGCGGTGGCCGCCGCCACGGCGGTGGCTGGCCGGTTCGCCGCCCCACAGGACCTGGAGTGACAGCGACCATGAAGCCGTTCACCTCACACACCGGGCGGACCGTTCCGATGCGCCGCGGCGACGTCGACACCGATCAGATCATCCCCGCCGCGTTCTGCAAGAGGATCACGCGGGACGGCCTGGCGGAAGGCCTGTTCGCGGGCTGGCGCACCGATCCCGGATTCGTCCTCAACCGCCCCGCCTACCGAGCGGGCACGGTCCTGCTGGCCGAAGCGAACTTCGGCACCGGAAGCTCACGGGAGCACGCGGTCTGGGCCCTGCGCGACTGGGGGTTCACCGTCGTCGTCGCCTCCCGGTTCGGTGACATCTTCACGCGCAACGCGCTCAGGAACGGACTGCTCACGGTGGTGCTGCCGGACGACGCCGTGGAGAGCCTGATGCGGCGCAGCGAGGCCGATCCCGCCTTCGAACTGACCGTCGACCTGGACAGCCGCGAGGTGACCACCGGCCCGGACGTGTGGTCGTTCGACATCGACGAGCGCGCACGCCGCCTCCTGCTCAGCGGACTCGACGACATCGAGGTCACCCTGCGCCACACCGCCGACATCGCGGACTACGAACAGGCCCGGCCCCACTGGCTGCCCCGCATCCCGCGTGGTGCCGGGCATTCCCGGACGAGCGAGGGCGGCGGAGAATGACCACGGCAAGGAACGCGGCCTCTCCCAAGGAGGCTTTCGCCGGCGCTCGCCGTCTGCTGCGCGTCCCGGAGAGCGGCCTCGGCGCGCTGACGCAGACGGCACGCGCCGGGACCACGGTCGATCTCGCCCTGGGAACCCCTGGGTGGCCGCGGCCGCCGGAGGCACTGATCGAGCAGGCCGGCACGGCCGTGCGCGAGGGGCACAACCAGTACGCCGACGTACGCGGCAACCCCGAACTGCGGGCGCTGCTGGCGCAGTCCTTCACGACACCGGCCGACCCGGAGACCGAGGTCACGGTCACGGTGGGAGCGTCCGAAGGGCTCAGCGCGGCGATGCTGACGCTGCTCGACCCCGGTGACGAGATCGTCGTCATCGAACCCTTCTACGAGAACTTCGCCGGCGCGATCGCCATGGCCTCGGCCGAACCGCGCTTCGTGCGGGTCCGGGCGCCCGCATGGCGCTGGGACTCCGCGCGTCTCCGGGCTGCCATCGGGCCCCGCACCAAGGCGATCCTGCTCAACTCACCGAACAACCCGACAGGGCGCGTCCTCGGGACGGAGGAGTGGACGGAGATCGCGCAACTGTGCGAGCGGTACGACCTGTTCGTCATCTCCGACGAGACGTACGCCGCCTATGTCTACGACGGCCGCCGGCACATCTCGGCGGCCGACGTGCCGGCCCTGCGAGGGCGCAGCGTCGTCGTGGGAAGCCTCTCCAAGGCTTACGCCATCAGCGGCTGGCGCCTGGGCTTCCTGCGCGCCGCGCCGGCCGTCACCCGGGCGCTGCGGAAGGTGCACATGGGTCTGACGGGCGGCACGGCCGCCCCGTTGCAGCAGGCCGCGGCGCGGTCAGGGCTCATCGGCGGAACAGCCTGGGACCCCCGCCCCGTGATGCAGGCGCTGCGGGACAGGACCGTGGACATCCTCCGGCGTGCCGGGCTGAACTGCCCCTCACCGGAGGGCGGCTGCTACGTCACGGCGGAACTGGGCCCGTACCGGCCCGAGGGCTGTCAGGGCTTCGTCGAGCGGCTCGCGGGCGACCACGGCGTGCTGGTCGTGCCGGGCCGACTGTTCCTCAGCGACCGCGACACGGACTCCGGGTTCGTGCGCGTCGCGTTCAACAAGCCGGAAGCCTCCCTCGACGCGGCCGAACGCCGGCTCGCCTCCCTGCGGCCGGAGAGCCGGTCATGAGGGACATCCGGACGGCGACCGGCGCTTCGACCGGCCGACCTCGCACAGGCGTGCGTGTGGTGATGAGGAGTCGAAAGTGACGACGATCGCGGTCATACCCGGGGACGGAATCGGGCCCGAGGTGACGGCCGAGGCGGTCGAACTGCTCGACCGGATGCAGATCGGCCTCGACTTCGACGTCCTCGACCACATCAACGCCGGGAACTACCTTGCGACCGGCCAGGGCATGGCGGACAAGGACTTCGAGCGCGTGCGCGACGCCGGGGCGGCGCTGCTCGGTGCCGTCGGAGACCCCCGCGTGACGAGCCCGGACTACGCCCGCGGGGTCCTCCTCGGACTGCGCTTCGAGCTCGACCTGTACGTGAACCACCGGCCGGTGCTCCTGTGGGACGCCCGGCTCAGCCCGCTGCGTGACGAGCGCAGGCGCCGGATGGACTGCGTGATCGTGCGGGAGAACTCGGAGGGCCTGTACTCCGGCTTCGGCGGCACACTGCGCGCGGGCACCGCCGAAGAGGTGGCCATCGACGAAGAGGTCAACACCCACCACGGGGTCTCGCGGATCATCGACTACGCGTTCTCCATCGCCCGCGAGTCGGTCTGCCTGGTCGACAAGTCCAACGCGGTGCCCCACGGCGGGCGGCTCTGGCAGCGCTGCTGGCAGGAGGCCGCCGAGCGCCGTCCCGACATCGGCCGGTCCCACCTCTACGTGGACGCGGCGGCGATGAACCTCGTGACCGACCCGTCCTCCTTCGACGTCATCGTCAGCGGCAACGCGCACGGGGACATCCTGAGCGACCTGGCGGCGGCGCTCGCCGGCGGGCTGGGGATGGCCGCCTCGGCGAACCTGAACCCCACAACGGGCTTCGGCCTGTACGAGCCGGTGCACGGCAGCGCACCCGACCTCGCCGGGCAGGGGAGGGCGAATCCCGTCGGCGCGATCCTCAGCGCGGCGCTGCTCTGCGACGGCCTCCAGCTGTCCACGGAGGCGGCGGCGATCAGGCAGGCCGTCTCCGCGGCGATCACCGCCGGCCGCTGCACACCCGACATCGGCGGGTCGCTGAGCACCCGGCAGGCCGGCGCGGCGATCCGCGCCTCACTCCTGTGACCGGCCGACGAACGGCCGGTACGACCCAGGCGGCTCCCAGCACGGCGGGCCCGCGCGTCACTTCGAGAAAGCAATTCAGAGCAATGAGCCACGAGTTCCGCCGTAACGAGGGGGCCACACCGCCGTCCCGGGCGAGCGTCGCCGACGCCCTCGACGGCACGTCCTGCCTGCACGAGGCGTTCGAGCGCCAGGCGCGGCGGACACCCGATCGCACCGCGGTGGTCTCCGGGACGACACGCCTCAGCTATGCCGAGGTCGACCGGCGGGCGGACGGCATCGCCCGACGGCTGCACGAGCACGGGGTGCGGCGCGGCGACCTGGTGGGCGTCTGCGTCGACCGGGACGAACGGCTGGTTCCGACCCTGCTGGGGGTGCTGAAGGCCGGTGCGGCTTACGTCCCGCTGGACCGGGCGTACCCGGAGGAACGGACCCGGTTCATCGTCGAGGACGCGGGGCTGACGGTCGTGCTGGCGTCCCCGGGCGCCGAGCAGGTCCTGCCGTCCGCCACCACCGTGCTGCGTGTCGACGACGTACGGCCCGCGGCCGGCCTGGGCCTGCCGGTCTCCGACCGGGACGCCGCGTACGTCATCTACACCTCCGGCTCGACCGGGACGCCCAAGGGCGTGGTCGTCGAGCACCGCAACGTCGTCAACTTCCTGAGCTGGGCCGCCCGGTCGTTCTCGCCCGACGAGACACGCGGCGTGCTGGCCGCGTCGTCGGTGTGCTTCGACGCCTCGGTCTGGGAGATCTTCATTCCCCTGGTCCTCGGTGGCACGGTTCTCCTCGCCGACAACCTGCTCGCGGTGCCGGACCTGCCGGCCCGCCAGGAGATCACCATGATGGCGGTGGTCCCGTCGGCGCTCTCGGTGCTGCTGCGGGAGCCGCTGCCCCCGAACGTACGGATCGTGGTGACCGGCGGCGAAGCGGCGACTCGCGCCCTGTACGACAGGATCTTCGCCAACCCGCAGGTGACCCGGGTGCTCAACGCCTACGGCCCGACCGAGTGCACGGTCATCTGCGTGGTGGCCGAGGTGGACAGGAACGATCCCGCGCCACCCCCGATCGGCCGGGCGATAGCAGGAGCGTGGCTGTCTGTGCGGGGGGACGACGGCACGGTGCTGCCCGAGGGTGAGGTGGGCGAGCTGTGGGTCGCCGGGCCGGGTGTGGCGCGTGGCTACCTGGGCCGGCCCGAGGCGACCGCGCGGAGCTTCGGCGCCTTCGGGTACCGCACCGGGGATCTGGTCCGGCGCGAGGGCGAGACGTACTACTTCGCCGGGCGCGCCGACGACCAGGTCAAGGTGCGCGGTCACCGCGTGGAGCCCGGGGAGGTCGAGGCCGTGCTCGCCTCCCACCCCGGAGTGCGGCACGCCGTCGTGATCGCCGACTCCGACCGCCTGGTCGGCTACGTCGAGGCGGACACGGTCACCGAGGCGGAACTGCGGGACTGGCTGGGTTCCCGGGTGCCCGCCTACCTGGTGCCGTGGCGGATCGCGGTGCTGGCGCGGATCCCGGTCGCGGCCCATGGCAAGGCCGACCGGTCGGCCCTCCCGCCGATCACGGTCGGACGTCCTCCCGAATCCCCGTACGTCGCGCCGCGGGACGAGACCGAACAGCAGATCGCCGACGTGATCGCCGAGGTCCTCGGGATCACGGAGGTCGGTGTCGACGACCGGTTCGCCGACCTCGGGGGGCACTCGCTGGCCGCGGCGCGCGTGGTCGGCGAACTCGCGCGGCGGCGCGGCACGGCGGTACCGCTCGCCGCCTTCCTGGCCCACCCGACGGTCGAGGGACTGGCCCGCGCGCTCCCGACGGTCGAGCCGGAGCCGCAGTTGCGCAGGCGGCCGGAGTTCGACCGCTGTCCGCTCACGGCCGCGCAGCGCGAGTTCTGGCTCCTGCGGCAACTCACGCCGTCCGAGCCGGTCACCACACTGGCGATGCCCGTCGGCGTACACGGTCCGGTGACCGCGCCGGCGGTGCGGGACGCGCTGACCGCGATCGTGCGGCGGCACGAAGTGCTGCGCGGTGCCGTCGCCGGCGACGCCGAGCCGTACCTGGTCATCCGCCCCGCCGGCCCCGTCCCGGTGGACGAGGTCGACCTGCGCGGTGTGTCCACGGCGGCGCAGGGGGAACGGCTCGCCGAGGTGCACCGGATCGCGGCCGGGCACGTATTCGATCCGTCCGGTGAGGCGCCGCTGATGCGGGCCACCTTGGCGCGCCTGGCCGACGAGGTCGCCGAGTTGATCGTGGTCGTCGACCACATCGCTTTCGACGGCGGTTCGGTCACTCCGTTCCTGCGGGAGCTGGCGGCCGAACTCGCGGGGGAGCCGGTGACCGCGCCGCCGGTGCAGGTCGGCGACATCGCGTTGCACGAGCGGGAACTGGACGCCGTACCGGGACGCCGGGAACGACTCGACGCGTTCTGGCGCGCGGAGCTCGCCGATGCCGTCATCCCGGACGACCTGCCCGGCCGCGCCGGGCCGCCCGGCCACGAGAGCGCCCGGATCACCGTTGCGCTGGACCGCGAACTGGTGCACCGGCTGCAGCGGTTCGCGACCACGAGCGGCACCACGCCGTTCGCCGGACACCTCGCCGCGCTGGGGCTCGTGGTCGCGGGCCTCACCGGTCGCACCGACGTGGTGATCGGGGCCGCCGCCGCACGCAGGCAGCGGCCCGGCACGGAAGCGCTGCTCGGTCCCTTGGTCGACGTTCTCCCGCTACGGCTGCGGACGGACGAGGCACCGACCTTCCGCGACCTCGTCCAGCGGTGCGCCGCCACGACCACGGCCGCGCTCGCCCACCAGGAGGTGCCGGCCGCGGACCTTCTCGGACACCTGCCCGCCCACCGCTCCTCCGGTGCCTCGCGAACCCCCGTGATCCTGAGCGTGCAGCCCCTCGACCAGCCGGCGACCGTGACCGCCGACCGGATCCGGCTGGATCTGCACACCGATCGCGGCACCGGCGCCGCCGGGAACGAGCTGACCGTTCTCGTGGCGCGAACCGCGACCGACGTGGAGTTGCAGATCGCATACGCCGAACGGCGCTTCGACAGGGCCGACATGGTGGCCTTCGCCGAGCGCGTCGTCAGCACCCTGCGAGCGGGGCTGTCCGACCCCGACCTCCCGCTGTCGGCCCTCGACCTGGTGAACGAGCGGGAGCGCGCTGCGCTGCTGGCTCTCGGCGAAGGCCCCGCTCTGCCGGCCAACCGTCCGGCGACCGTGATCGAGGCGGTCCTGTCCCAGGCCGAGACCCGGCCGGACGCGGTGGCCGTCAGCGGTCCGGACGGTCAGCTGTCCTACGGCGAACTGGAGGCGTGGTCCCGCCGGGTCGCCACGGGCCTCGTGAGCGCGGGGGTGCGCCCCGGAGACGTCGTCGGAGTGAGTCTGCCGCGCGATCATCTGCTCCCCGCCGCAGTGCTGGCCGTCTGGCGGGCGGGGGCGGGCTATCTGCCCCTGGACCCCGACTACCCCGACGACCGGCTCGCCTGGTCGGCCGCCGACGGTGGCGTACGGGTCGTGCTGGCCCGCGGGCCGGCCCCGGCCGGGCTGCCCGGACTGGACATCGACGAACTCGCCGCCAATGGCGCGGACCTGCGGCTGCCCGTCCCCGACCCGGGGCGGACGGCCTATGTCATCCACACCTCGGGGTCGACCGGCCGGCCCAAGGGCGTGGAAGTGACCCACGCCAACGTGGCCGCCTGCGTCACCGCAGTCGCCGCCGTACTCGGGACCGGCCCCACGGACTCCGTGCCCCTGATCGCGCCGCTCTCCTTCGACATGTCCGTCCAGCAGATCTGGACACCGCTGACCGCCGGAGGCCGCTGCGTCGTCGTGGAACGGGCGTGCACGACGGACGGCTACGCGCTGGTGGAACGGCTCGTCGACAGCGGCGTGACGATGCTGGACACCACCGTCACCACGCTGCGCATGCTCATGGCCGCCGACCTGCCGACGATGCCGGCCCTGCGCGTCATGGCGGGCGCGGAGGTCCTCGACCCGGAGCTCGCCGCCGGCGTCCTCGCGCGGGTCGGGCAGTTGTGGCACCAGTACGGTCCGACCGAGACGACGGTGACCTCCCACATGCACCGGGTACGCGCCGTGGACGGCGGGAGGATCCCGCTGGGTCGCCCCAATCCGGGTTACCGCTGCTACGTGATGGACCCGCTCGGCCGGCTCGTACCCCCGGGGGTGGTGGGGGAGCTGTGGATCGGCGGAGCCGGCGTCGCTCGCGGCTACCGCAACCTGCCCACCCCGGCCTTCGTGGCCGACCCGCTGGTACCCGGCGGGCGGTGCTACCGGACCCGGGACAAGGCACGCTGGCGGGACGACGGACTGCTCGAGTTCCACGGCCGGTTCGACAACCAGGTCAAGGTACGCGGATACCGGATCGAACTCGGCGAAGTGGAGGCGGCACTGCGGGATGACCCGCAGGTCACCGACGGCGTCGTCACCGTGGGCGGCTCCGGCGCCGACGCCCACCTGGAGGGTCATGTGGTCCCCGAGGGCGTGGACTGTGCCGCCGTCGAGGCGCGGCTGCGGACACGGCTGCCGGACCACCTGGTGCCGAGACGGTGGACGGCCCTCGCCGAACTGCCGAAGACGGCCAGCGGCAAACTCGACCGGTCGGCCCTTCCCGAACCGAAGGACACCAGGCGCGTACCCGTGGCGCCGGACGGCGACGCGGAGCGGCTCGTCGCGACCGTATGGGCCAAGGTGCTGGACCGGCCGGAGATCTGGGCCGACGGCAACTTCTTCGCGCTCGGCGGCCACTCCTTCGCCGCCACCCGCGTCGTCGGCCGACTGCGTGACGCACTGCGGATCGCGATCCCGGTGCAGACACTGTTCGACCGACCGGTCCTCGCCGACTTCGCGGCCGCGATCGAGCGCCTGGTGCTCGACGAGCTGGCTGAACGACCCGGTGGGACAGGAAGATGAACGACACACCGAACAGCCTGCGAGAGCAGCTCACGTCGCGTGTCGCGGCCGCCCGGGAGGCCGTCGGCCGGGAAATCGCCGGGCCCGCCACGAACGCGCCTCAGGACCCCGTCCCACTGCCGGCGGCACAGCGCACGCTGTGATTCCCCGCCCGGATGGAGCCGGACGGCGCGGCGCACAACGTGCCCTGGTGGCGCGGCTGACCGGGCAGGTGGACGAGCAGGCACTGCTCGGCGCGGTACGGGACCTCGCGGAACGCCACCACGTGCTGCGCGGCGTCCTGGACGCGGACGGACCCGAACCGCCGGTGCGTGCGGGCTCTGCCGCCGACGTGCCGGTGTCGGTCGTGGACCTGTCGGAGGACGCGCCGGCCGAGGCGTCGGCCGAGCTCGACTGCTGGACCGGGTACCTGGACGGGCTGCCCCCGTGCTCGACCTTCCCACCGACCGGCCGCGCACGTTGCGGTCGGCCTGGCAGGGCGGTACCACGGCGGTCACGTGCCGCCACGAACGGCGGCCCGGCTGCGTGAGGTCGCCGCGAAGACCGGCGCCACCGCGTTCATGGTGCCGAGGGCGACTGGCAGGCACTGCTCGGCCGGCTGGCGGACACCGGCGACGTCGCGGTGGGTGTCCCCCACGGGGGACGGCACTCCGTCGCGGCGGAGGCGACGGTCGGCTGCTTCCTGGACATGATCGTGGTGCGCACCGACCTCACCGGCGAGCCGTCCAATCAGACCCGGATCCTCACCCAGCCGTGAAACCGTCCGGGTTCACACCGTGGCGAGAACCGCCTGGACAAAGGCGGCCGGCGGCACATAGTTGTGTTCCTCGACATAGTGAGCGATCAGTTCAGGGGCGGCGTAGGCAACGTCTCCACCCATGACCCATATCTCGGCACTTCCCTGCGGATGACGGGCGCGACTGCCGAATATCCGCGAAGCGCAGAGGGGGCAGGAGTGGAATCCACGGGTCTGCTGAGCTCGATGCGTGCTGCTCATGCGGCTCAGCACTGCAGCCAGCCCGGCGTGAGCAACGCCCTGCTCGTAAGGCCGGCCGCGCTCAAGCCAGCCCACGTTGACCAAAGGGGCGCCACGCCAAAGCCCCGTCGCCCCTGTCGCCCAGTTGTCCCGGTGATACGTGTATGGCGTCAAGTCCGCGTAGTACGTCACTCGAAATGTGTACCAGGTGGCGCGACCACAGAGAGAACGGGCTGCGCTGCCGAACAGTTCATGGCACTCCGGTCCGATCCTCGATTCCCCACCTGGTGCTCATGGGATGGCCACCTGATCAGGTGATCTCCCCACGTCATACGTTCCGCCCCGATCGCTCTCGCGGTGGACGCGCCGCCTAAGGTGCGGACATGACCTCGCATGACTACCTTGCCGAACTGTTCTCGCTGGACGGGCGGGTCGCCGTGGTGACGGGCGGCAGTTCCGGCATCGGCCGGGCCATCGCCGGGGCTCTCGCGCGAGCGGGGGCGAGCGTGGTGATCGTGGCGCGCACGGAGTCGGAACTGGCCGCCACGGTCGACGAGCTGGTGGCGGACGGCTGCCGGGCGGCCGCGGTGAGCGCCGACCTGGGCACCCGCGACGGGGTGCGCGCGGCGGCGGAGCAGGCTGCCGAGGTGTTCGGCGAGCCCGACATTCTGGTCAACAGCGCCGGGATCAATCTGCGTCCGCCGATGGGCGAGCTGGGCGAGGACGTGTGGGACGCCACGATGGCGGTGAACCTGGAGGCACCCTATTTGTTGGGCCGGCGGTTCGGGCCCGGCATGGCCGAGCGGGGCTTCGGACGGATCATCCACATCACCTCCCAACAGGCGCACCGGGCGTTCGTCCAGAGCGGCGCCTACGGGGTCTCCAAGGGAGCACTGGAGTCGCTGGCCCGCTCACAGGCTGAGGCGTGGTCGCCGTACGGCGTCACCTGCAACACGCTGGTGCCCGGCTTCGTCATGACCCCGCTCAACGCGCGGTTGTCGTCCGACCCGGAGAAGGTGGCGGCGCTGGCCGCGCGCACGCTGGTCGGGCGCAACGGTCTGGCCGAGGACTTCACCGGAGCGGCTGTGTTCCTGGCCAGCCGCGCCTCCAGTTACGTCACCGGGCAGGCGATCTTCGTCGACGGCGGGTTCTCCGTTCACTGAGCCGGCCTCGAAGATCGGCATCAGATCGAGGAGCGAATGGTCCTCTGCCGCTTCAGAGACCACGAACCCACCCCACGTTCGACCCTGCTTGCCGAAGACGCCGTGGGCTTTGGGTGCAAGCGCCTCAGTCACGCTGAACTCCCGGCCGACGTGCCGGGAAGAACCGTGTCACCAGCCGCAATCGAGCCGTCAGGGCTGCGTGACCGCGGCTTCATGAGCCGGGCCGTCGCGAGCGCGGTGCGGATGTCCTCGGTCGCGACGTTGTCGACGCCGCTGTCCGCCAGCAGTTCAGCCCTTCGCTTCGCGGACGTCCTTTCCCTGCTCGGCGAACGCCTTGAAGTCCTGCATGTGCTGTTGCGACTGCTTACGGAAGGCGCCGGGCATCAGGACCCCTACCAGCCGCATCAGCAAGCCGCTGAACCGGTATTCGTTCTCGCTCACCCAGAGCGTCGTCTGCGGACCGGCCTCGGTCAGTCTGTCGCGCACGGCGCTCCACATGCCCTCGCCGACGATCTCGCGGTCGAAATGAACGACGCTTCCTTTCGGGATCCCGTGCAGGTCTTCCGGTTCCCGGCGCGTGATGGTCTCGGTGCACTCGAACTTCCGCTGGCCCATCTGCATCACGACCCGCGACTCTGTACCGACCTGCCCGTGCACGCCACTCAGCGGCTCGTGCAGCACCAGGCCTCGCAGCCACTTCGGCAGGTGTGCCGGGTCGGCGAGCAACTGCACCACCCTCTCCCGCGGCACGGCGATCTCGATCGAGACGGTGTACTTCATGGCGGAGCCCTCCATATCCCTGAGCGAACGGGCAACTCTACTGATCGTCGACCTCGGACTTGACGCTGCTGGGGGGTGAGTCCCAGGCCGGTTCCGGACAGCACTGCGCCAGCGGTCTAGGCGATCTGACGCCGCCGGCTCATGACCGCACGCGAGCGGGGGATGCCCAATGGCCGCTGACACACGCCATGGACGAGTCCCGCGATGTGAGGAACGAGTGGTGGCGGGAGACCCTTCTGACCATCAGACGGATGGCCGGACCGCGTCGAAACCTCAGCAAGCCCTCTTCGATGCGGCGGCCCTACCTGCCCACTCCGTTGCTGCAAATGCTGGAGGCATTGTCGGGCGGAGTCCCGCGGCAGGGGGAAACAGTGCCTGCATGGTCGAGGATTGCCGGATTGCGCCGCGGGGGAGTGGCGACCATCGCAGCCCATGGGGTTGCGTGTCTGGTGCATTTCCTGACGGCTGGGATGCTGATCGGCGGTCTGCTCCTGACCGTGTTCGGGTGGAGCACGGTTGTACTGCCGCTGATCGGAATGCTGCTGCTCGGGGCCGCCGGCCGGCTGTTTCCTCGATTGGGCGGGCTCGATCGGGACCTGCCCGTCTTGACCCGTGAGGATGCTCCGGCACTGTATGCGCTGCTGGATGCCATAGCGGACGCAGTCGGCGTGAGGCGCCTGGAAGCCGTTCAGGTCAGCGCGGAATTCGCACTGCGGATCTCGACCTACGGCATCCGGGGCAAGCGTCGCCTCGAACTCGGGCTTCCTCTGTGGCTGACCTTCGCACTACAACAGCGGGTCGCCGTCGCCGCACACGAGATGGCGCACTTCGTGTCCGGTGACATCCGGCGTGGGGTTCTGGTCGGTGCGGCGCTCAGTTCACTGGGTGATCGGTCACCTCTCACGGAGCGCCGCCCCGGAACAGTGAGCGCGATCCTCAGGACGTCCGTCTCCCCCGGCTCGCGTCACGCGGACGAGATGGCCGCGGCATCAGTACGCTTCGATCGCCAACGTCGCCTCACGCATGGGGCGCTGTGGATACCCGCTCTGATGGTGAAAGGGACACGAAGCCTGCTGATGCGGCTCACGCTGCCCGGTGTGCGACGCGCGGAGTTCCAGGCGGACACGGTGGCGGCGCGGACAGCTTCCACCCAGGCAGCAGTTGCCGCCGCACGCGATCAACTGCTTGCCGGCATCGTCAACGCCGAGGTGCACCGACTGGCGGTCGCCAGGCGGACCTTCGGCCGGGCTGACGCCGCGCGGAGGACGGACCAGGAATTCTGGACAGAAGTCGCCGCATTCGCGGCGGCGTTGCCTGACGGGGTGCGCGAAGGGATCGACGGCGTCCACCACTGCGATGGAACGCGGACCATTCCCGACGCGCCGAGTGGTCCCGTTCAGGATGACGGCCTTGGCCTCCCTCGCGTGAGCGTACGCATCAGGCGACTGTCCCTCGGCGAGGCTGCGGCCCATACCGGGACGGTCACACTTGATGCGGACGCGGCGGATTCCATAAGTGACGAACTCCGCGAACCAGCACGCCTGCTGGCCGGTAAAGCCGTCCAAGACTGCGTCAGCTGAGCGAAGTGACGGTGGCCGGCGCCCTACGGCCACTTCAGCGAGGGCCAGGCGCGTCATCCCGCGGATGCCGTCCTTGCTGTTCACGAACCGCGCCCACTGCGAGTTCATCCGCCTCTCCCGCGTTGCCCCGCTCCCGCGCCAGGGCGGGACCGCGCCGTCTCGGCCGGCGCGGTCGTGCGGGATCCAGGAGCGATCACTCGCGGGCTCGTGGCGGCCGTCCGCGCATGCGGCGGCTGCGGCAGCTCAGCCAGTCAGGATGCCGCTGACCTTGGTGACGGGGACCGTGTCCGAGGCCCGGGGCACCGTCACATGGACCGGTTCGCCCATGTCCATCAGGGTCATGATCAGTGTCGCGCTCGCACCGGCCATGTTGACGCTTGCGCGGGTCTGCACGAGCCGCCCCCGGCTGTCGACCCACGCGTCGGCGAAGACCGGGAGGTTGCTGCCCAGCATGTCGCGGGCCTGGTCCATTTTCGTGCGCACGTCCCCCGCCATGCGCAGGGTGACGGTTCGGTGGTCGAGGACGCCGCGGTAGTGCACGGCGTGGACCCCTTGGACCTTTTCCTCGCCCGCCCGGGAGATCTCGCCCATGGCGGCGATCTGCACAAGGATGTGCTCGGGGTCGTTGAGCGGGGCTCGCAGCAGGTAGTGAGCCTCCGCCTTGTCCCGGGGCAGGACGCCCCAGGCATCCTCGTCGACACCTTCGGCACCGCTGATGTAGATCTTGCCGTCCGCGAAGACCTGGTCGCTGTGGTCGATGGCGCCACCGGGGAGGTCGACCGCCAGATGGCCCTTGTCCGCGGCGAAGTCGAAGCCGCCGGTGACGGTGAGGCCGTACACCTGGCCCCCACCTTCCAGTTCGACGTCCTGGCGGAACCGGGCGCTTGTCTCGCGGAGAGCGGCGACGGCCGCTCGTACGGCGGAGCGGGGGTCGGACGACGATTCGGGAGAAGGTGACGGTGACGGTGACGCGGCCTTGGTCTTGTCGTGGTGACGGGCGTCGGCCGTGGAGCAGCCGGCGCACAACAGCGCGGCGGCAACGGCGATCACGAGAGGATGGCGCATGGAGTTCTCCGAGGTTCTTGGGCGAGCACTCGGCCACTGCGGCACTACCTCGCCCCCAGATCTTACGAAGCAACGAACAACCGTGCGAGACGACCCCGGCGTTCGACGCCCGCTCCGGGGCCGCGTGGCTCGGCTCCCGAGACACGGAAACCCATTCATGCTCGACACCGGGTGACCACCACCGAACCAACGAGCTGTGTCTGAGCGCGATCCGGCCGCCCTGGCGAATCGGACCGCATTCATCGACGGTCACGGTCGGCTCCGGCAGGAAGAATCCCGGTCGACGAGTCCTCCTGCGGGCAGTGGCCCGCCCACCCCGAGACTGCTTCGTCCAGGACGTCTGACCGCCCCTCTGCGACATCCTCGACTGCACGCCCACTGACCTGATCACCACCTCGGCCCAGAACCTGCGAGCCTGCCGAGCCGTCGGCGAGGAAGCTCCGATCAACCTGGCCGCCCGGCGATCCGCACGGGTCCGACTGACGCCGGAGGGGTGAGCGGTGGCGCCAGTGGAGTACGAGCGGTGGCTGATCTGCGACTGTGCACGCTGCGGCCGTCGAGCCTCGAAGCCCGCGGAGTGGTCGCACGGCCCGATCTGCTCGACCTGCTACGGGCAGGCAATGCGAGTCCGTGGCCGCTGCCCCGATGGCGACACCGATCGCTTGCTGCCGGGGCGAGACAGCAGTGGCACACCCATCCGTCCGGACTGCGCGGGGATCGTGCGCGACTTCTTCTGCGATCGCTGTGGCGACGAGGGGCGACTGCTTGGCGGACGTCTCTGCGAACACAGCGCTCTCGCCGACACGCTCACACCTCCGCCTCCTCAACGACGGCACTGGCTGTGGAGCCCCAGAGTTTCACGCTGGTCAAGCCCCTGCTGGAGATGGACCGGCCCAAGAGTCGACTGATCTGGTTGCTAACTCCAATGTCGTTCGCCTTCGAACTCAAGGTCGTGACCGTCCTTCTCCATCGCGGCCCAGTACCCGGCGCAACAAGCGATGGGCCGCCACGGCCACGGGCTACCACGGCTACGGGCTACACAGTGTCCGGGGCCGCCATCCGCTGCTGGCGCGGCGAGCCGGCTGTCCCGCTCGCAGCGCAGACCCTGGTGTCAGCGTTTCGGCGTGTGAGGGCCGCTACCAGGGCCTGGAGGGCCCTGACCCATCGCTGTGGTTCCGCCGTATCTGGATAGGGTGGGCGGGCTCCGGAGGACCGGAGACCGAATTCGTATGGGGTGGGGAATGCCGAAGCACCGGCTGTCCAGAAAGAGCCGTTTCATCGCCATGGGGGCGACAGGCGTCGTTGTCGTGGCCGGCGCAGGGATCGCGGCGCAGTCCTCGATGGCCGCTCCGGCGTGGCCCGCCCAGAAGACGTACACGGGCCGGGCGTTCGATGCCTGCACCGCGCCCTCGCTCACCGCGATGAAAGCCTGGAAGAACGACGCCTACTACGGCGGCGTCGCGGTCTACATCGGCGGCAAGAACCGCGGCTGCGCCCAGCCCAACCTGACCAAGTCCTGGGTGAAGTCCGTCGACACGCTCGGGTGGCGGGTCATCCCCCTGTACGTCGGTGCCCAGCCGCCCTGCCAGAAGAGCCTGAACAAGGAGCGGTTCACCGCCGCCACCGCCGCCTCGGTCGGGGTGAGCAACGCCAACGACGCCATCGCCAAGGCCTCGGCGCTCGGCATGAAGCCCGGCAGCGCGATCTACCTCAACATGGAGTCGTACGACATCGCCGACAAGGCGTGCAACGACGCCACCCTGACCTACGTGCGGTCCTTCACCAAGACCCTGCGCGCCAAGACCTACCGCGCCGGCCTCTACGGCTTCAGCAGCTCCAGCGCCAAGGCGATCGCCACCGCCAAGGACCGGACGGACCTGCCGGGCAACCTCTGGTACGCGCTGTGGAACGGCCAGGAGACCACCACCAAGGACTGGCCCTGGGACCCCACGCTGTACACCAACCACAGCCGCGGCCACCAGTACAAGGCCAACAGCAAGGAGACCCGCGGCGGTCACACCATCAACATCGACCGCAACGCCTGGGACGCCCCGGTCGCCATCATCGGCTGACCGGCGATCCCAGAACGGGGGAGCTGTCCCCGAGTGATGGACACCTTCCGTCCCGGCCCCGGCAGGGTTCAGGACGCAAGGTGTCATGACCTGGCCCGGCAACGGCTCTACTTGAGGCGGATGTGACCGTCGGTGGTGATCGCTGGACGGCTTCCCCAGCTTCCTTGCGATCACCCGCTCCGGCATCGGCTCGGCCCGGTGAAACCGACGGAACTCCGCCGAGTCCTCCACGCTGATCACCACTTCTCCCGGCCTGACTCAACGAGCCAGCCCCTGGAGGGGCCAATTTTCAAGCGCCGCCACTGGTCTACCTTTGAGCCGTCGCCGACACCTGGCTTGGCCGCCCGTCTCAGTTTCCTTCTCATTGAGCATCGTTCACCGCCGTTCAGACGAGACCGGTCGTGGTAGCCGCTCAGACGGCTGGCCGCATAGGAACGCAGGTGAACAACTCCGTTCGAGGCCCCCGGTGCCACCACCACATGTGGAGAGCGTGCGAGCCGGCAGCCGCATGGTGCCTCGTCGAGCGGCCGCAGCCCGCGGATCGTCACGCGTCGGGGACGCATCGCTGAAGGACAGCACGAACGGTGCCAGGGAAAACGGGGGGACCATGAGCCGAAGACGCTACGTCGCCAGGGGCGTGCCAGGTGGATACCGGATCTGGGACAACCGAGGACGTCGATGGTGAGGCGATCTCTACGAGTTGTGCCCCGACGATCTCGTAGCCGAGCTCAACGGCCAAGCGGACCACACACGGATCACGGCGCTCATGAAGCGCTACAGGGCGCAGAAGCGGTAGGTGACATTGGGGCATGGATGGCCATTGCGCGCACCACAGCCGCACCAGATCGGACGGGAATCACCGGAGAATCACCGGGGAAGCGACATCGCTTTGCCCAGCGTGAGCAGGTGCTGGGCCCACCCCGACAACGTGACCGGCCGCAGCAACCTCGCCAGGAAGCGTGAAGCGGCCCAGACCGTACGGCAGGTGGATCCAGCAACCTCAGTAACCGACTCCTACCGTGAGCCCTTCCCAGCAGCCACCGAGCGACCTGTATGACCGCCGCCACTGCCCGATCCGCTTTGAACTATGGATCAGAAGCCCGAGTACAGGGGCCTGTGCGTCACGGCAGGCCCTTCGGCCGATCAGGCAACCGTCCGATGAGACCTACCCGTCGACGTGCTCGGTCCACCAGCCTCGGTCGGCTTGCCACTCCTGGAACCAGGCCACGAAGTCGGCCTCGGACTCGTTTTCCTCCCCCAGGTCCGCGTACGGAGCCGCACATCCATCCCCCAGCCACCAGACCCGGCCCCGCTGAGCCCCCGTGACCACGAGTACCCAGAACTCGCAGTCGCGGTTGCCACCCAGGAGAACCGAGCCGTTCTGATAGATGCCGTGGAGCAGAGGGGAGTGCTCATCGTGGTCGTAGTAGTCGTACTCCCACTGCCACTCCTCCGCCAGCGGGAACGGATCGGTGAGCTTGCGCTCAGTCGTTCCATCGAATGGTTCGGGACTGAGCCAGCAATCGGCCTTCCAGCTCAGCCAGTTCTGAGGCAGCCCTCCCAACGGGAGGAGTCGGTGAGCCATGGATTCACCCTCCGACGAGCCGTTGGAAACCTCTGCGACGAACGTACGGTAGGGCTCTGGTAGTTCGATGCCGTGAGCCGCTTCCCACGCCCGTACGCCGGCCCAGCCGAGGGGAGACCGTCGCAGATCCCCGGGGACAGCATCGCTGAGGGCAGAGACCGCACTTCTCCAACGGTGCTGCTCTGAACTGCCTGTCATGCGCCTAGTGAACACTAGACCGGACCGGACAGCGGAAACCCGGCCCAGGCGCGACATTCGTCGACCACGCCCTGGAGGGAACCGGCGAACCCGTCGCGGCCCTCCTGCGTTCCGGGAACGCGGGCTCGAGCACGGCCGCCGACCACGTCCCTGCCGCCCGCCGTGCCCTGGCCCAACTGCCGAAGAAGTACCGGCGGGACCGGCAGCCTCTGATCCACTGTGATTCCGCGGGCGGGACCGTTGAGTTCGTTGCCTGACTCGCCCAGCGCGGGCGGTGACTGTCCTACTCGGTCGGCATGGTGATCACCGAGGCCATCCACCAGTACGTTCTCAAGGTTCCGGCCTCGGTCTGGGCGCCTGCGGTCGAGTAGGACGGCGAGGTCCGTGACGGGGCCCGGGTCGCCGAACTCACCGGCCCGTAAATGGCCCTGGACGTTCGAAATCACCACTGCCCTCGAACGGCTCGCATTCCTGCCGAACTCCGGCTGACCAGTGGTTCTCCTGGTCCTACGAGAGGATGTTCCAGTCCGGAGCAGTGGAACCCGGCGTGCACCTGAGACGACACTCGGGACCTCGGCCCGCCCAACAACGGCCATCAACAACGAAACGGACCACCGACTCTGTCACCGGCCAGTCAAGAAGGATCGAGGTCAGCCAGTACCGCAGCGGCGAATGGCGGGAACCTCCCGGCTGTTGCCGTCCTCGCATCTATTGATCAGATACGTTTTGGGTTCATTCGTCGAGGAAGATCTCTTCGATCCTCAGGCCGAAGAGCTTGGCGAGGCGGAAGGCGACGGGAAGGCTTGGGTCGAACTTCCCTGTTTCGATGGCATTGATCGTCTGCCTGGACACGCCGATACGCTGAGCCAGGTCAGCCTGAGTCCAACTGCGTTCGGCGCGAAGGACTGTGATGCGGTTCCTCATCGGTATCGGATCTTGCCGACGACGAAGGCGATCATAAAGACGACTCCCATGAGTGCGGGGAGGACAGCGATGTCGACATCGTGCGCGACGAGATCGGCAGCGTCCGCGACGACATAGGAGAATCCGACAACCCACCCCACACCGAGGGTGACCGCCATCGCATCCTGCATGATCTTCCGTTGCAGCTCATCGAGTGCGCGGAGAAAGCGCGTGAACGCGACGATCCACCCGACGCCGACGGCGAGATTGACGGCAACGGCGGCCCAGTTCGCCACCTGCTGTGGCGGCTCCCACAGCAGTCGCGGGCCGAACTTGGCCAGGGCAAGGGTCGCTGCCCAGGCGATCGTCCAGAGCACGAGCCGAGCGCTCGCTTTGATCTCGCTGTCTGCTTGCACGGGTGCCACCCCTCCGATGCGATGTCAAGTTCACTTGACACGCTATGAAGCGCCCGCCTCGGTGTCAAGTGTGCTTGACATGAGTGCCGTCCGGTTGCGGGTGGGTGCTGCGGCGGTACGGATGAACCACCACGCCTTCTGCGCCCCCTTGAGGACGCCTGTCGCCTGCGCGCGCCGAGAAGGATGCTCTGGCCTTGTGGGGGTGATGGGACCCGGGGTGACTCGGTGAGGGCGTTCTTGCCCCGTGGTGGTGTGCACGTGGTGGCGGTGGAGTGATCGCCGACCTGGTCGGCGCCGACCTCAACGCGGCCTGTCCAAGCAGCATCGAGCCCACGATCAGGCCGAACTCGCCGCCGAGACCCGCCGCTTCCTCCGCAGACGCCAGCGCCGGCCGCACATCGTCCGCGGCATTTCGGCGGCCCACACGTCCGCTATGTCATGGACGCCAACCCCATGAGTTTCTGATCAATAGTGCTGCACCGCATAAGTTCGCGGAGGGTTGCTCGGGTTACAGGACGAAAGCCCTACTTACGCTGGTCAACACAGTTTACGGCTACGGCCTATGGTGGTTGAATCCAGAGATGGACTCCAGCAAGGAACGGCTGGGGCAGGTCAGCCTCGCCAAAGGCGGCCAGGCCCGGATGTCACTCGACAAAGAAGACCGTGGCCTGATCGTCACAGCGTCGCTGCAATGGGACGGCGGCAGCGATGAGCGCCGCGCGCGGGGCGCAGATCTTGATCTCTACACGCTGTTCGTGCCGGCCGACGCGGCCGTACGGAGCGCTGACCATGCGCCCGGCCATGTCTTCCCGCAGATTCAGCGCGGCTTGTTCCGCAGCAAGAACAAGGAGGAGGCCAACGCCCTGCAAGCGGCGCTCGCGACCCGTACCGATGCGGGCCGGGCTCTCTATTACAAGAACCTCGGCTCGTTGACGGAGCCGCCGTACATGCAGTTGAGCGGTGATGCGAAAGCGCCGGGCGAGGAGACCGTCAACATCGTCCGTCCGGACCGGCAGGGGTACGCCCTGATCTGCGCGTACAGCGCGATAAGCAACGGTGCCGGCAGCTTCCGCAGTTACGGTGCGCGGGTCGTCGTCTCGAACGGGATCGGCTCGACGGTGACGGTGCCGCTGTACGACGACACCAACACGTCGTACTGGGTAGCCATCGCCTTCGTCGACTTCACGGATCCGCACGGGGTGTCCATCAGTCATGTCGAGCGTTACAGCAGGCGGTTCACGGAGAAGCGGCCGGTGTTGCACACCGACGGCACGGTGCTGATGGACGCCGGACCGGTGGAATTCAAGCGCAGTTGATCAGTGTCGTGTGAGGGCTCAGGACATAGTTGACGTGATGTTCTCGGGACGCCGTTGACAGTTTCTGATGGTGTTTCAGATGCTGTGGGTGTGACTCAGGAGGCGGAGAGCCAGCAGCAGGTCGACTGGTTGGTCGAGCAGAGGTACCGGGCGGTGCTGGACGTGCTTGACGGTTCGCCGATCACGGAGGTCGCTCAGCGGTACGGCGCCTCCCGGCAGTCGGTCTACACCTGGAAGGCGAGGTACGCCGCAAGCGGCCTCGAAGGCTTGCGGGAGACATCGCGTCGACCGCGGACGAGTCCGACCAGTTAAGATCGGCTCCGAACTCGCCAACCGGCGGATCACCTTGCGACTCGACGGGCACGTCCTCCAGGCGGTGCACGACGGACTGCTGGCCAAGACCCTGCCATCGCCGATCACAGCCGCAGAGCACCCACGGCTCGTCGGTGCCCGCGTCGCAGCGACGCAGCTTCCGCCGGTCCCGGCCGCGGTCAGCGTCGAGCGCAAGCTCCCAACCGACGGCGTCGTGATGGTGGCCCGCCAGCGCCTTCGCGTCGGACGCACCTACGTGGGCCGGATCGTCACCATCTACGTCGAGGACACCCACTTCCGCGTGACCTACGAAGGCCCCGAGATCTCCCTGCATACTCGCAAGGACCAACACCCGGTGACCCGCTGGAAAGCATAGGTCCACGCGCCGAAACTCTGAGTGCGCCCAGACTGCGTGTTCTACGTTGACCGACATGACCGCCTCGGACCGGGCCTACCGCTACGTCGGACCGCACCATGTGATCGCTGCCGTCCAGTCAGCAGACAGCGGTGCCACAATCCGTACAGCCGCCGAATTCGCGACCTGGGTTGCAGCCCGGTCCGCCGAGGAACTGGACGAGCCCTCCACATTCGTCGTCGGCACGGACGGCGCCCTGCGGCTGGCCCCACGCCGCAGCGAACACGTCGCTTGCGTCGCGAGCGGCGAACGGGTGCTGGGCGCCGGCGAAGTCAGTTTCTACCGCGTCGCCGGACGCTGGGTGGTGAACGAGGTCAGCAATCAGTCGACCGGCTACTGCCCGGATGTTGCCTCATGGCCGGCTGTCGCACAGGCGCTGGACCAAGCCGGCCTCGACCACCCGGACTGCTTCACCCACGCAGTGGTCTTCCGTCGGTGTCCCACCTGCCAGGAGCACAACATTGTGCGAGAAGGCCACTTCGTCTGCGTCTTCTGCGACGCAGACCTACCCCGGCGATGGAACGTCGATCCGGACGCAGACGACTCAGACGGGCCCTGATTTCTCTACCCCAGCGCAGCCATCAGGTCCTTCGGCCGCCTTCGGAGCTCAACTGCCCGGCCATGTCCAGTAAGTCTTGCGCCTGTCAAGGATCTGATGAGTCCGAAATGTCAACTGAGTCTTGAGACCTCACACCACACTGTTCGGGGGCGAGGTCCTCGCCACCGCCATCCTGGACCGCCCTCTGCACCACTGCGACGTGATCTCCATCAACGGCCCCAGCTACGGCTCAAGAACCGACTCCAGGCCATCGAGCGCGAGACCGAAGTCGCCCGAACAGGGAAAACTCTCAACGGATCACTGCGATGTCCGGCAGAGGGCGATCCCATCCACCAACTTCCGCAACGAGAACCTGGCGGGCCAGCCGCCGGGCTCGGATCCAGCCCTCATCGCTGGACAGAGCGTCCACGGTCCAGCGACCGGCGTGCTCGCCACCACTCATCTCGCCGAAGATCTCATCGATTTCGCGCAGATCGGGCAGGACCTGGTGAGTGAGGTGCCCCTCCTCGACCAACCTGCCGGCCATGCTGAATGCATGATCGAAATCCAGGGCTATCTCGTCTGGGACCACACCGTGCTGCACCAGCCAGGCATCCTGGGCCGAAGCGTCAGCAGCCACCACCAACAACGACTCGATCAGCAGGCGTCGACGGAACGACGGACCAGGATTCTCCACATCACGATCGTCGCACGCGCCATCGCCCAACGGCGCATCGGCTGCTCTCCAACTCTGCACGTCTATCCGTACGCGGCTGAGCACTTCCCCAAGCAGGCCGACGCACGGCTTCCGGGACGGCTACGGCAACGTCCGCATCTACGTGAGCAGGACTCTGCGTGGCAAACCCCATCCGGTCGGATCCCGGCCGCCATCGGCCCGCGCCGTGACTCGTTGGCTCCTGAACCACCCGGACGCCTTGGTCGAGAGCGACCGGATCCGGCTCAAGGCCGTGCTGGCCAACTGCCCCCATAGCTGGACGTCCTCGCCCAGCACTTGCGGACCTTCGCCCACAGGGTCACCGCCCTGCAAGCCGACCAACTGCCACAGTGGATCGATCAGCGAGAGCAACTACCGGCCTGCCCAGTGTCAGCCGGTTCGCCCAGCACGTCGAACGCGACCTTGACGCCGTTGTCGCTGAACTCTTCCAACCGTGGAACTCGGGTGTCGTCGAGGGCCGTGTCAACCGGATCAAGATGTTCAAGCGCCAGATGTTCGGTCGCGCAGGATTCGAGCTCCTGCGCAAGCGCGTCCTGCTCGCCAACTGACCATGTCAGCGAACCTGATCCGACTGTCTGTGATCGTCATCGATCCTGCGGGGCATTACGCCGAGGATCAGATTTTCGAGGGCGTGCGGCATTGGCCCGAAGCTGGCGACCCAGGTCTCGACAAGGTAGATCTCACTGTCCTCATCGATACCGAGAAAGAATCGGCCGTGATCGAGCTCGCCGAGCGGGAAGAGACGTCTCCCCAACGAGTCGCTCCAGTCGGAGAACCGGTCATCCTCTCCCCAAGCCAGCTCCGGGTTCAGCTCGAATGGTTCCCGGGCACGGTTGATTCCCGGGCCGCCGATGCTCACGATCAACCCTCCGAACTCCTGGAGAAACGTCTCGGCAGCGTCGTGCATGACGATTCCGACCGCTTCGAACCGGGACCGCCAGCCGGTCGTGTCGACCCGCCTGCCCGCCGTCCATCCAGAAGCCTCCAGGACCTCCAGCACCTCCGGCGACCACTCACTCATGACAGGCCCAGCTCCCTGGCTTGCAGCATGAGGAGATCATCCCAGCAGACGACCCGAGAGAGAGCAGCGTTTGACCGCATGACAAGAAGGACCAGAGCCTGTTTGGCAGCAGCACTTGTGCATGAGTTCCGAGCAATTGGTGATCACTCCGCTGAGAGATGTTCACAAGCTTTGGTTCTGGCTCATATTCCCTGGAGCATGCGCGCTGAGTGACGATTGTCGGGCGAGCGGGTCCTGGGGGCGCCGTTGACGAGCGGCGGACCAGGTGACAAGTAGTCCGCTGGGTCCGGTGGCTACTGCGTCCGATCTCCGGGCGTGAACGGACCGGTCGCGGGGGCTACGCACTTGTCGACGACGGTCTCCTCCCCGGCTGCCGAGCCTTCCAAGCAGAGCTGCCCGCCCTTCTCGCGCAGGTCGAGGAAGAACCGCGTGGTCGCACCGGCCTGCCTCAGGTCGTGGATGCCCTCGTCGACGTAGCCGAGGTCGTTCAGGATCGTCCTGACCTTCGCGGGGGTGGGGTCCACCAGATCCCAGAGGGCCTGGGCGATGCGCTGCTCGTGGTGGTGGCTCGCGCACCAGTCACGCCCGTTCAGCTCCACTTCCGGTCCCGCCGTGGGCGCGATCGGCGCGACCGTGTCGACGGGCGGCTCCACGCCGGGCGGTGCCTCCGGCGGACTGCTCGGCTGCGCCACGGGCGGGGCGCCCGGAGGGGGGCACGTCTGCTCGATGTACTCCTGTATGTCCGCGAGGGTCGGATCAGGCTGCTGGCTTCTCACGGTCTCTGCGCGCACGGACTGCGCTCCGCCGGTGGTCGCATTTTCGGAGCCGCACGCGCCCAGTGCCAGCACGGCGAGGGCGGTGATGGCCAGGGCGAGCTGCGGCCGGCGCGAGGAGCGGGCGAACATGCTGGTCGAGGCAGGTATTCGTCTCATGGGTACAGCCTCTTGGTAAGCCGCCCCCTGCGCGTGAGTACGCATACTCACGCGGGCCGGGGCAAGCACTCAACACCGATGAGTCCCGAAGTACGCGGGCTGGGGCCATGGGTGGCCTGCGGGGCAGCGTGGGGCATTCTCAGCCTCCTCGACGAAACCACGCTGCCTGTCGCCACCTGGTCGTGATGCTCTTGACCTGCCGATTCTGGGCCTGGCACCGCCACTGGGCCGCGGTCGCTGCAGCTGCCTGCGCGGGCTCGGTCGTCGTCTTCGCCCTGACTGACCTGGTGCGGTCGACCTGGACCGGATCACGGCGGACGCGTCGGCGACAGCATGCGCAGCAACAATCGCTCTGGTCGTCTTCGCGGGGAGTGTCGCGGCTGACATCCCCAGCCACCCGATCAGCACTTACGTGATCCACAACTCTTGACGATTACTCAGCCGGTGCCGGGCTTCTGCACAGGCAACTGCCCGCGACCGGTGCGAGTGCGAGGCCGCTGACTCACACCTGCCGCGATGACCTGCGGGTTCGAGGTGGGAAGAGGCTCAATGATTAACATATTGAGCCTCGAGATCAACTCGGCCGAGCTGGCCCCAAATCGGTCACGTCCAGGCAAGAGCTGTTCGATCGGATCCGGCAGGACAGTTGGCAACGATGGAGTCACTCGCCTGCAGGTAGGAACGTGGGCTTGCGCAGCAGCCACTGTCCGAACGTCCGACGCGGGGGCCGCACTACGACGCGACCGTGGGTCGTCGTGCCGACGAGCTCCACACGCAGCGTGATCGGCGTCCCGTGGTCCGGCGCCTGACGAATCTTGATTTTGCTGTGTACGAGGCGCAGGGCGCCGGCATCGACCACGATGCCCGGCTTGGTGATCAGTGTCAGTTGCTTGCCTGTCATGTCCATGCTGATCTGCAAGGTGTCCTGTGTGATCACCGCCTGAGTGAAGTCGAGCGTCACCTCACACCACGCAGTGGCCAGCTCCAGCCTCCGCGGCACCACCCAGCGCCCCACGCGTTTGACCGCGCCACTGTGAATCCCCTCGATCCGGAGTAGGTCCTTGACCTCCGCTACGGCGGTGCCGGTCGAAGCGGACACGGCCGGCAGGTCGGCGGTCAGCGCGGTCAGCTTGCTGACGGTACGCGCCGACAGGGCGGCCTCCAGGCGCTCGTCCAACTCGTCCGCGGTCAGCAGACCATCCCCTGCCGCGATACGCAGCACGTCCACCACCCGGTCCCGATCAGCGTGAGAGGCTCTCAGCTCGGGCGACGAGCCGGGGCCGGAGCGCTTCCCGGTGGGCGAAATCTCTCCCGACATACTTCCGTCCTGGTCCTGTCGAATGTCTCCGCGCGACGCATGCGGCGGCGCGAATGGAAGACTAACGCTATATCGCGACATGAATCCCGGCTGGGGCCCATCACGGAGAGGCGGTCTTGAAGAGCGTTTTGTCCCTGCGAGGGTGTTTGATGACTGGGCGATCTCGGCCGCTTGGGGCGGGCCGTGCCGACGTGTGAGGATCCGCCCTGTGGAGTGCGATGTGTATGGTCAGACGATGTGGCGGGGGCCGGTGCCGCCGACACCCTGGGAAGAAGAGGCCTGGTCCTGCTCGTGGTGTTACGCCGCCACTCATGTGGGTGGTGAGTGGTTCGAGATCTCGCGCCCGTCATATCTGGCAGTGGAGATGCGCTGGGAGAAGGCCGCCGCGGACGGTCTTGCCGCTGACGTCTCCCACGCCTATGAGGACTCCGTCAGGTGCCACCGTGAGAAGTGGCGGCTGGCTCTGGACATGCTCGACACCCTGGCCGGCTGGGGCATGAGAGCGCCGGTCGTAGTGGCCGACGCCGCATACGGCACCAACGCCCGCCTGCGAGCCGGCCTGGCCCAGCGGGGAATCGACTACGTGCTCGCCGTCCGCGGCGACGTGAGTGCACACCCGTTCGGCGCGGAGCCTGTGGCCCCGGGCCGCAAGGGCGCCGTCGGCTGTGTGCCTCAGCCTCGCCCCGAACGCTGGGTCGTGGAGCGCGCGTTCGCCCACCTGCAAGGGTTCCGCAGCCTGCGGATCCGCCGGGAGATCCGTGACGACCTCCACGAAGCATTCCTCTCCCTCGGATGCGCACTCATCTGCCGGCGGCGCCTTGAGACCGTACGCAGCCAGGTTCAGACGGCCTTGAGTGTCCAATCGCTTGCTGGCACGGAATGAACCCACACGTAGCCGGGGCCGGCCATCCGAACTGTCCCTCTCTGGGTTCCTGTGCTGTCCACCTCGAGTGATTCACCGGTGTCGAACGCATGATGCCTGAACCCCAGCCCACTTGAACGGTCAGCGCACTCGTAGCGCATCTCCAGCTGCTCACCCTCCCAGACGAAGAGCTGGGTGCCTTGGCCTGCGACGGTGGTCGGCATAGGGGGCACGTCTTCAGGCAGCATCCTGTCGAGTTGCCAGCGAGCCACCCCGTTTCCCCCCGCCTTGCGCACCTCCAAGTGCGTATACCTGCCGGGCAGCACGAACGGATGCCACGATCGCCCCCACGTGTGGAAGAGCGCCGCATCCGACGACCGCTCCTG
Organism: Streptomyces sp. NPDC002309; assembly: GCF_053593375.1. Taxonomy (NCBI): domain Bacteria; kingdom Bacillati; phylum Actinomycetota; class Actinomycetes; order Kitasatosporales; family Streptomycetaceae; genus Streptomyces; species Streptomyces sp. NPDC002309. Next base: position 208,794 of record NZ_JBSFCI010000006.1, read on the forward strand.
CGGGGTGTCGATCCAGGGTGTTGCGTAGTAGGTAGTGATCGGCCCCCGCGACCTCAAGCTCAACAGCGCCAGCTGCCCGTGCGGTCGAGGTATGTCAACAGTGCGCGTCCGCCAGCCCCCCACCGGAAACTTCTGTGACGTCACGCCTAGCCCCTCCCGCTACGAGGCCCTCTGGCCATCTCCTACTTCGCCGACTCAGAAGGTGATCCAATCACTTCCCAGATCATTTTGTCAGGGGGTTCCACCAGGACTCCGTTAGGTGTGTCTGTCGGTCTTGTCCTGGGGTACCGGGGATGCGTAGATTCGCATGAAGTGAACGGTGTACGGGCGAAGTTGGCGCCGTATGTGGCGGACGTGTTCGCGTCGGTGCCGCGCAAGGACCAGCGGGCGAAGGGTGACTGCTACCTGCGGGGACTGATGCTCGACGGTCCCGAGCCAGTTTTACGACAGGTTTCCAGGAGAAGGTACGGGAGTGGTGCGGGCCAGGGCCGAGGGTCTTCTCAGGAAGATCGCATTGTTCGTGCTCTTCGTAGCGGGAGTCCCTGCCAGGGAAGACGTTCGCTGTGGGTTTGCTCTTGGGCGTCAGTCTCCCGACGGACGCGGGGCGCGCAGATGTGCCCGCTCCTTCAGCTCATCCTCGTCAACGAGCGTGTACATCGGCTGACCCGACTCGCACAGCATGAACGCGACGAACTTGGCTGGCGCGTCCGAGAGGGCGTTGGCGTCCTGGTAGTGGATCACGTCGCCGCCCGGCTCCCAGAACGTCTCACCAGCGGCGACCACTCGTTCTGGATGACCCTCGATCTCGAAGCGGACAGCGCCCTCGATCACGTAGCCGAATGCCGGCCCTGCGTGACGATGCGGAGGAAGGCCAGGATGGCCGGGAGGCCAGTGGACGAAGATGGTCATTCCCGAGGCGCCCTCGGGAATGAAGGGTGGCTGGACGTCCGCGAGCATCCTGGGTCCGAACTCCTGGTCGGACGCCTCGTTCCCTGAATTCTTCTCCGACACTGCAAGACACCTCCTTAGGCCTGCAGGCGGCGGACGACGATACCGCGCCCGCTTTTCTTGCCGCGCATTGGAATGCTGGCCCGTATCGCAGACGTGCCGTGCGACATGCGCCGCAGTCTGAAAGCACCCTGAGACCAGGGTGTCTCCTGCTCGCGGCGTCCGCATCCGGGGCCGTGTTAGCCAGGTACTCTGCCCGCGTCGAGCAAGCTTTCGCCCGCATGGAGACCTGACTCGAAGATTTTGCGGAGCCTTGGTGTCACATATGGATGTGAGGAAGCGGCGTACGTGGCACTTGGCTCCTTGGCACGTATCGTGCAGTGATTTGCTATCTGCGCGCGGCCAGGTACTCGCCGACACGTCCGCGCAGATGGTGTCGCGCGCGCACCAGATGTTGCGTTGCCACCGCCGGGTCGAGCGAGAGGCGACGCGTTGCTGCCTCCAGTGAGATGCCCTCCAAGTCGACCAGGGTCAGGATCTTGTCCAGATCCTCTGGTAGTTCATCGAGCGCGGCGTCTACGACGGAGTACAGCTCATCCGTCTGGATTTCCGCATCGGGGCCGAGGAGACGGGAGATAGTGGGCCATGCGACCGGTTTGGGGTGCCACTGCCGCTTGTCTGATTCGTCTCTGTAGAAGTCGGGAAAGTACAACTCCGCCGAGTCCGCATCGGGGTCGAGGGGTTCGGCGTCGGAGAAGGACCGTAGAACGTCCGTGGAGATCGGGTTCGCGGGATCGCCGAAGTGCGTGCGGCCGGTCGGGCCGCGACGCTGGGCTCGCAGCAGGCTTTCCGCCCATTGTGCGGTGTCCGAGATGTTGGCCTCGGTGTGGCGACTGAGCCGGTGAGCCAGTTCCGCGACCAGTTCGCCGGGCGTGGGGGTCGCGTTCGGTGAGGAGCTGAGGAAGTGCTCCCACGTGTCCTGCACGAGGTCCTCGTCATGGAGCGGGTCGACTGCGCGTGCCAGCGCCTCCAGAGATCGCTGGGTTTTTCGTGCTTCGCTGTCGGCGCCATTCCCAACGTCCGCCGCGAACGCATCCTCGGAGCGGGTTCTGGCGTGCGCGCTCAGCAAGGCGCTGGTGGCGGCGGTCTGGCTGAGGTAGGTCGCGCACGCTGTGCATTCCTCGACATGCCGAGCGAGTTCTGACGTGGGCTCGCGTGGCAGTACGCCGTCCATCGCAAGGCTTCCCATGGATCCGACATCTTTGCAGTCCATTTTTTATGTCCGACACCGCTAGGCACTTCGTGTTGTCGGCGTCGGCCCTCCTTTCGGCGTCGGAATGGCTGTCAAGAGAACGTTACGCGGCGCGATGACATGTATCGGTGCGCCGGGCCGATAGCCGAGACAGGGAGGGCACCCCTGACTACTGTCCAGGGGCCTTCCCGACGGTAGGGACGGTGATGATCAGGATTGCATCACCGCCGGACGATGGTGGTCGCAGCCCGGTGACGTACTGCGGAAGCAGTCGCCTGGTGGTCACCACAAGCCGCCAACCCCTTTCCGGGTCGTAAAGTGTGAATGTGCTTCCCATCGGGTTTCGAAGGAGGCCCATCATGGCAACCGTAAGAGCCGCGGCGGTGCAGATCAGCCCGGTGCTATACAGTCGGACCGGGACCGTCGAGAAGGTTGTTCAGAAGATCCGAGGGCTCGGGGGGAAGAACGTCCATCTCGCAGTGTTCTCCGAGACCGTAGTTCCCTACTACCCGTACTTCTCATTCGTGCAGCCCCCTTTCAAAATGGCCGGCGAACATCTCCGGCTGCTGGACGAGGCGGTAACCGTTCCGTCCCCGGAGACCAGCGCGATCGCTGATGCCGCACGCAAAGCCCGGATGGTCGTGTCGATCGGCGTCAACGAACGGGACGGCGGCACCATCTACAACACACAGTTGCTTTTCGACGCGGACGGGACCTTGATCCAGCGCCGCCGCAAGATCACTCCGACCTACCACGAGCGCATGATCTGGGGACAAGGGGACGGTTCGGGGCTGCGGGCGGTGGACAGTGCCGCTGGCCGCATCGGACAGCTTGCGTGCTGGGAGCACCATCAGCCACTGGCTCGCTACGCCCTCATCGCGGACGGGGAGCAGATTCACGCCGCGATGTATCCAGGTGCGTTCGGAGGCCAGGTGTTCGCCGACCAGATCGACGTCAACATCCGCCAGCACGCGCTGGAGTCGGCTTGCTTCGTGGTCAGCGCCACGGCCTGGCTCGATCCTGACCAGCAGGCGCGGATCACCGAGGACACCGGCGGTCCCATAACAGCGATCTCGGGCGGTTGCTTCACCGCCGTCGTCGATCCCGAGGGTCGTATCATCGGTGAGCCGCTCACATCGGGCGAGGGTGAAGTCATCGCCGAACTGGACTTCGAGCTGATCGACCGGCGCAAACGCCTGATGGACGCGTGCGGTCACTACGGCCGCCCAGAGCTCCTCAGTTTGCAGATCGACCGCAGACCCGCACGCTACCTGGACGAGCGCGGTGTCCAGTAAGCAACTTCACTTGAACTATTGATCAGGTGCCCTGCTGCGGGCTCAGGTCCGGTGTGTAGCTGGGAAGCCGGAAGACGGTGAGCCAGTCGGCGTGGGCGGCGATGAAGTCGCGGATCGGTGGCCCCAGATGCATTCGCAGGTTGTCGCAGACCAGCGCGATCGGGCTGCCGTGCCGGATGTGCGCCCTGATCAGAAGGTCGCGCATGTCACGCCATCCGATGTCACTCGCGGACCGAGTAGAACATCTGGGACCGCCTTCGTGGTTTGTGGCAGGTCAGCCAGGCCATGGACGTCTGGCCCGAGCCTGGGCCACACCCCGAACAGCGGGGCGAGCTGGCGCATGGTCAGGTTCGTGCGCCAGTACGCCGCGACCAGCGGTGCCCGGTCCTCCAGCGGAAGGCTCCACGACCGGCCCTTGCGGACCGCGTCCGCGCCCTCACGACGCAGCACCGTCACCAGCTTGCCGAACTGCCTCGGGCTCAGCCCGGTGAACGGGGCTATCCAGGAGGGCTCCGACGCTGTAATCACACCAGTCACATCAAGATCATGTCATCGGTGGCTTCTGCGTCCGTCGGCGAACCGCTTTCCCGATACGGCACAGCCGTTGCAGGGAGAGATAGGGGGTGGGGTTACGGCAAGATACCTCCAGTCCCGAGCTGGATGCCGGGGCCTGTGCGACCCACCCCCCATGGCCGCGAGTCCCTCACGATCTCCGTCCGGCCCATTGAGGCCGTGATCGTACCTGGAGCCACTGACAAGACGGCCGGTCCGAGGACCAGCGGCTACGAACTACCTGCACGGCGCCCAGCCCAGATACCCAGACGCGATCACCGACCAGTAGTTACGGGACAGCCCTTTGGATACCGCAGTGAGCGGTGTCGAGTCGGCCTGCCCGTCTCGACACCGCCGCGGACCGAAGGCGTCTTGGTAGTCGAGCAGCGTTTCGCTACTTGGCCTGGTCGGAGGCGTCGTCCGGAGTGTGGTGCGCTGATGGTCTGTAGGGGGGCTTGTCGGACCGTCCCTCCAACGAGTGGACCGAGAACTGTCTGGACTGCGATTCGGGCAGCCTCCCGGCGTGATCGACGACCTTGCGGACGTGACCTGGGACCGTGAACTCGGCGACCTCTTCCTCCGGATCGGCCGCCGCTTCGGCCGCGCCGACCTGCGACGTCGCATGCGCGACTACGTTCGCGCCCTGCTCGGCCCAGTCGGCCGCAAGAACGGATGGCAGCCGGCCGAATACGCGGCCACCGCTTGGTATTCACGCAGTGAGCTGGTCGCACTGGCGGCGCAGACGCCAAGCCGTGGCCCGCCACTGCCACTACCGGCGACGAGTCCGCTCGTTGGAGGGGCGGTCGGAGATGACCGCCCCCGACACACCAACAGCGAACTATTTGACGAACTCCGGAACCAGCACGCCTGCTGGCCGGCAAAGCCGTCCAGGACTACGTCAGCTGAGCGAAGTCGTCAGAATCGGCCACCTTGTCGTCGAGGAGTACGTGGGATGCGCTCACGGCAGCTCTTTCAGCGTGGCTGGCGATGGCGGCAGCCGTCCGGCTGCTCGCCGCTGGCGGGCGGTGCAGGGTGGGTGTGGCTGGGTGGCTGCCTGCGAGGTGCAGCGGCGGGTCTGCGGACCACTTTGTGTGATCTGACGTCGGGCAGCATTCGCACTCGGCTGCGGGACGGTCGGTGTCAGCTGTTCATGCCGCCTGCGAAGGGCATGGTCTCCCAGTGGTCGATGGCGGGTTTGAGGTAGTCCATCAGCTTGGGCAACTGCGGGACGAGTGTGAGCGTGGCGACTGCCCGCAGCATGCCAAGGGCGTTGACGAAGCGCAGGACTTCTTTGTCGAGTGGCCTTGTGCCGTTGCGTCGGGCGCCGTGGTCGTAGCCGGATTCGTGTTCGGGTCCGAGAGCGGCCAGGTCCCATTCCACGGGGCCCAGGGTGACCAGTTCGAAGTCGGCGTAGAGGTCGCCGTCCACCCCGGAGAAGATGTTCGCGGGCGGGGAGTCACCGTGGAGGGGCTGGATGTCGATCCCTGGGAACCGGGCCTCGAAGACGGTGCGTGAGCGGACCATGGGTTCGAGGAGCTGCCACTCGCGCCGGGCGCGGTCCAGTTGGGCCGCGTCGATCAGGGTGGGGTGCTTTCCGAGTTGGACGAGGCTTTCTGCGATGAACCGGGGATCGGCCGCGGACAGGAACTCCAGGCGGCCCGGGTAGGTGCGCATTGCCGCGTGCAGGGTGGCGACGCTCTCTGCGTTCGCCACGTAGTCGGGTTCCCTTTTCTGGTCCTCCTCGACGAACGGCCAGAACGTCATCGAGTAGCCGTCGCGCTGGACGGGTTGTCGCGGCACGAGCGGGCTGGGCGCGATCACGGGGATTGCCTGGTGGGCGAGCCAGTGTGTGACATCCAGCTCGTCCTGCTGGCGGCGTGCGAGGGCGGGCAGGTCGTCCGGGTGCGGCAGGACGGTGGGAATCCGGGCCACGACCGGGGAGGGTGCCAGGTGGACGACGACGGAGAAGACGTTGTGGAGCACCGTGGGGTCGGTGACGGTAAGGCCGAGGTCGCGCCCTGCCGCGACGGCCGCGTCGACGACGGCCAGGGTGCGGCCGGCGAGCTGTCGTGGTGTCAGGAAGGTGGTCATGGCTCCATCGTTTCAGTGGCTTTTCCGGCTGTTGGGCAGGCCGGAGCGGGGCGGGGGCCTTTCAGAGCGAAGAACCTTGGGAGGGCAGGTCCTGCGGCCGGCGTGCGGCTGGAGCTGTTCGTTTTCGGAGTGTTCGCGGAGGTCGTGGTGGTGCGAGGCCGTGACCACTGTTCCTGGGTGTGTGGTGATCGTCGTCTGGAGGTTTTCGGGCAGGTCGAGCGTGATGTGGTTGGTCGGGCTTGTCGGGGTCGAGGAGGTCTGTCGGCCGGGCCGTCAGGCGGGTGGTCTGCAGGCGCCGCTGCTGGCCGGCGGGCAGGGCGAGGACCGGGACGTGCGGGTCTTCGTCGCGGAACAGGCCGAGTGTCCGTAGTTGTTCGGCGTGTTGCTCCGGTAGTCCGGGCTGTCCGGCGGCGAACGCGGTGGGCAGTGGGAGCCGGGTGGAGTGTGTGGGCAGTTCCTGTGCGAGGTGACCGGTCCTGGCGGGGTGGCGTGGTGTGCCTGCGTCCGGTTCCAGGTCGCCTGGCAGGACGCGCGGGAGTGTCGTCTTGCCGGCGCCGTTCTGGCCGGTGACGAGCAGTCGCTGTCCGGGCGTGATCGTCAGGAGGCTGTCCGGACGCAGCCGCTCACGGACCTGTGTACCGTCCAGCTCGGGCAGGGGCGTTTGAGTGGGGCGGTCCGCCGACGGCAGCGTCGTCGTGAAGCGCAGCGGCGTCGGCGGCTGTGCCACGGGGTTGTGCCGCAGTTGGGTCAGGCGCTGCCGGAGGGAGCGGACCTGACCGCCGAGTTTGGCGTCGCTGGAGCGGCGGTGCTTGCCAGAGCCCTGCTTCGGGTCACGGCCGGTTGCGGCAAGCCGCCGTGTCGCGGCCTCGAGGAGCTCCTCGGCGCGGGCGACTTCTCCTGCCCGGTCCGCGTACCGCTGCTCAGCTCCGAGCCGGGCGGCGGCCTTCGCGGTGCGGTAGCCGTCCCAGCCGTCGCCGTACCGGAGCACCGTCCGTGTGTCCCGGTCCGTCTCGAGGATCGTGGTGGCGATGCGTTGTAGGAAGCCGCGGTTGTGGGTGACCGCGACGACGGTGCCGCGGTGGGCGCGCAGATGCTCCTCCGGCCAGCGCCTGGCCGCCGCATCGAGGTGGTTGGTCGGTTCGTCGAGGAGCAACGGTTCGGGGGAGGCGGCGAGGACGCAGGCGGGCGCGAGCCGCGACTGCTCGCCGCCGGTCAGCGAGCCGAGCAGGCGGTCGCGGGTGATCCGGGCGAGACCGAGGCCGTGCATCGCGGCATTCACACGGGCGTCCGCCTCGTACCCGCCGCGCTCCTCGTAGGCGGTCGGCAGTTCGCCGTACGCGGCGGGATCTGCTTCCGTAGCCTCACCCGGGCATGCCTTCGCCAGGCGCAACCGGAGTTCCATGTCGCGCAGTTCGGTGAGGGCGAGGTCGACGGCGTCCTGCACGGTGCGGTCCGCGCCGAGGTCCTGGGTCTGTGCGAGGGGGCCGGTGGTGCCGCGAAAGCTGACGGTGATCTCTCCTGCGTCCGGCAGCTCGGTCGCGGCGAGCAGTCGCAGCAGGGTCGACTTGCCGGAGCCGTTCTCGTCGGTGACGGCCGCCTTCTCGCCCGGACGGACGGTGAAATGGACCTGGTCGAGGACGGTCCGGGTGCCGTAGGACTTGGTGACGTCCCTCACCGACAGCTGTGCCACAGCAGTGGGGCTGGCGGTGGACACGCCGGCATGAGCGCGGTCGCGCATATCGCTTTCCCTGGGCATGCGAAGGGTCTACGGGCAGCAGAAACGGCGGCATCGGCCGTGCCCGGACTCAGACGAAGAAGAGGAAAGCCATGCCTCCACCATAACAAGACGAGCCGTCTCGCCTCAACGCGTTTGTCGCGCAGCCCGTGATCCGCGGCACGCTCCTTCATCGCCGAGGCGGCGAGGCCGAGGCCGCGGTCGACTGGACGGCGTCCGCCGGGGGGACGGGGGGTGCCCCTATGTCCTTGGTCAAGGGAAACGGGAGTGCGTTGGGTCGGTGATCCGGGCAGCATGGCGGGGTGAGCGACCTGCTGTGGGATGACGTGAAGTGCTTCTTCGACCTGGACTTGATGGGGTCGTTGCCGGACGTGCGTGTCCCGAATGCCTCGGTGGAGGATTGGCAGGCGGTCCTCGACCTTGTCGCGGAGAAGGGCTGGAAGTGCCAGTACTCTGAGGGGGAGGCGGTGCTTCCGGTGCCCCGTGCGGAGGCCGTGCTGTCCCGTCCGGCGGATGCCGAGTGCCCGGACCTGCGGGTCTGGCCGACGGACGATGTGTTGGCGATCTTCAGCTTCCATGCCGACGACGAAGTCGACTTCGACGTCGACCTGCGGGAGTTGCAGGGCCAGGACCGGCTTGATGTGCTCTGCGGCTTCTTTCGGGAGATCGGGCGTCGGCTGGGCAAGCCGGTGCTGATGGACCCGGAGGGCGAGTACGGCCATCCGGTGCTCGGCTTCGACGTTGAGGCCGATCGGGTCGTCCTCCTCGCAGACCCGCAGCTCAGGTGATGGGGGCCGACGGCTGCGGTTCGTAGAAGGCGCCGTCTCTGAGCATCGCGAAGAGGACGTCGGCTCGGCGTCTGGCGAGGCAGAGCGGCCTGGGTGTGGTGTTTGCCCTGGGCGATCTTCTTGTCGTAGTAGGCCCGCGAGGCCGGGTCGCCCAGGGCTGCGAACGCGGAGAGGAAGAAGGCCCGTTTGAGCTGCTTGTTTCCCCGTCTGGAGGGCTGTTCGCCGCGGATCGATGAGCCCGAGCTCGGGGTCGCCGGGGCCGAGACCCGCGTAGGCGGCGAGGTGGTCGGCGGTCGGGAAGGTGCTGCCGTCACCGACCTCGATCAGGATGCGGGCTCCGGTCCTGACGCCGACTCCCGGCATGGACGTCAGGACTTTGGAAAGAGGGTGAGCCTCCAGCAGTTCCTCGATCCGCCCGGCCAGCAGCTTCCGCTGGTCAAGGACGGCCGTCAGCGAGGTGGCGAGGCTCGGGACGATCAGCGCGGCTGCCTCGGTCCCCGGGACCGTCACGGTTTGCTCGTCCAGGGCGGCGAAGATCTCCTCGACCAGCCGCTCGGCCATCCGCGGTGCCTTCGGCCTCAGCAACGTGACCAGCCGACGCCGGCCGGCCTTGCGTATCTGGGCCGGTGATCCGAACCGTTCCAGCAGCGTGAGGACGGCCGGGTGTTGCAGCCGCGGCCCCAGGACCCGTTCCAGCGAGGGGTGGATCTGGGTCAGCAGGCCATGCAGTCGGTTGGCGGCCCTTGTGGCTTCCCCTGCGAGGTCGTCGTCGAAGCCGACGATCATCTCCAGCTCGGCGATCGTCTCGTCCTCGCCGTCGATTGTCCGCAGCGTGTGGGGCATCGCGCGGGCCGCGTCGGCGATGATGAACGCGTCCCTCGCATCGGTCTTCGCCTCCCCTGGGTAGAGGTCGGCGATCCGTCGCATCGTCAGCCCCGGCAGATAGGCGACCGGGCAGCCCATGTCCCGCGCGACCGCGAGCGGCAAGGCTCCGATCGAAGCTGGCTGGTCGACCACGACCAGGCACCCTTCCGTGCTTGGCCTGGAGTTTCGCGAACAGCTCGCGCAGCTTGGGTTCGGTGTTGGGCAGGCGCTTGTCGAACGCCTTCTTCCCGGTCGGGGTGACGGCGGTGGCGTGGTGTTCGCCCTTGCCGACGTCCAGACCGAGGAAGACGTCGATGTCGCCGGTGTCGATCACGTGCAGGGCCCCCCGCTCACGCCTTCTTCCGGCCTTGCCACGGCACCGAGCTGCCACATCCACGTTACGGAGAGCTCTTCCAGCTCGGGTGAAGCCGGTGCTCAAGCCCCTCATCAGCGGTCCGTCGATGCCTCCGGACCCGGTGACACCACCCCCCGGATCATCAACAACAGGAGGGGGAAGTCATGCCGGACCCGAAGGCCGGAGGCCCCATTGCGGAGCCACGAAGACGGTAACGGGGGGGGCGGGGCGGATCGCGGCTGCGTACCGCTTGCGCAGGCCGAGTGCGCAAGTACGCAGCCACGGCGGCGCATCGTGGCCGCGCACCGCTTGCGCAGGCATGGTCGGCCCGTGCATGTGCACGGTCAGCAGCCAGTCGGTTCGGCTCTGCCGGGATTTCCCTGAGCGGGCAGGTGCCGCTGTGTGCCGGTGGCGCTCGGTCACCCGGCGCGCGGTACTCGTTCTTGCTGACCTCGCAGCGGTACATGGGAGCTTCAGACTCCCGTCGACACCGGCCTGTCGAAGAACGTCTCCAGGGCCACCGTCGCCTGGGTGCCGCCGAAGCCTTCGATCGCTTACAACCTCCGTATTACGTCGTGGAGTTGTTCGGTCGTCGCGGTCCTGACCTTGACCAGCACCGATGTGCTGCCCGCGATGATGTGGGCCTCCTCTGCAGCTCGGGGGTCACCGCGAAGTACTCGCCGGCGTCGCTCATCCAGGCGGACGAGCCGACGATGACGGAGGCCAACACGCCACCGCCAGCCACGGCGGGGTCCACCTCGACTGTCGTACGGCGGATCACCCCCGACTCGCGCAGCTTGCGCACTCGTTCATGGGCCGCGCCCGCGGAAAGCCCGATGGCCCTGCCCGGGCGGTGTACGCCTGGGTGGCGTCCTCCGGCAGCAGGTTCAGCAGCTTCCGGTCCACATCGTCCATGTCACTTACTCCGCCACCCTGGTCCCCACCCGTGACCACACTGCCGCGGAGCAGTCCGAGAGATATCGGTTCTCCACCAACCACCAGGTCGTCATCGGCACCGACTCCCACCTTGTCGTTGCCGTCGGGCCGACTCCCAGCCGTCGCCGTACGTCGGGCCGACTCCCAGCCCGTCGTTGCCGTCGGCCGGCCCGTCACCGACAACCGTAACGAGTGCAATGCACGGGAGATGTCCGGTGCGGAGGCCGCCGTCGGCCACCCCACCGTGATCGCCGACGGCGGCTACGGCGGCACTGGCCTGGGGGTCCCGCCGCGCCGCGAACGCGGCGAAAGCGAACATCCGGACCGGAAAGATGAACACGACCGCTCACACCGCAAGGGCCGCGCCCGCGTAGAGCACCACCAGCGCCTGTATGCGCGTACCTGGCGAGCCCGTGTGCTTCACGCTGACGGCATGTCGCGCGAGGTTCTCACCCTGCAAGTCAGCAACGGCATGCCGGCCACTGTGCTCTTCCCCCGGTCCCAGGGGGCACGGCAAGGGCTGATCGGCATGGCAGATCGTGCGGTTTTCCTGTACTGATCTGCGGCTGGGCGGTACCGCGGTCCTGCCGCGTGAGCGTCAGTCGTCGGCGCTCGGCAGGTATCGGGTGCGTGGCGGGGGAGTGCCGTGTGGGGTGTCCATGCGGTGGGGGGTGAGAGCTCGCTCGCCCAGATGCCGGGTGATCACCTGGGACAGGATCTGGAATGCGGTCTGCACTTCCAGGTGATCGAGGGCGTCCAGGTCGCCGCCCACGAGCGTCGTGTCACTCGACAAGGTGGTCCAGCCGGATTGATCGCCGCAGAGTTCGACCCTGACTGTCTCACCTGTGGGTACGGTCACCGCCAGCGTGACGGCGTCGGTGACGGCCTTCCGGCCGGTGTGGAGAAGCGCACGCCGCTGATCGCCGGCGGAGGCCGCGAGTCGGTGACGGCCGGCGGTCGCGGCCAGCGCCTGGTGGGCGAGGTGGGAGACCTCCTGTCCCTCTCTCGCCAGGTGGGCCAGGGTGTCCTCCGGCTCCCACCCCGGTCCCTGGTCTTCGGGCGGGTCCAGTACGTCGGCGGTGGCTTCCAGTGCACGGGTCGCGGCGCGGGCGGCACGTGTGACAGGGTCCCCCGGATCATGGGCGTGTGCGGGCCGGGTGACGGCGTCCGCGATCCGCGCGATCATGCGCACCGATTCCGCGTTCAGCGGCGCGCCCTGGCCGGCGGGGGGCCCGATGCGCTCGCCCCGTTTGCTCACGTCGACGCTCCGGGCGGAGAGGTCGGCGTAGACGGTGTCGCGCGAGACGCGGGCCAGCCTGGCCAGTTCCGCGACGCTGCGGGTGCCGGCACGCCACGCGTCGGCCATGAGGTCGGCCCGGTCGGAAGCCAGACGTTCCCTTCGCTCGGCCCAGGCGATCAGCGCGGACAGCGCGGTGAGGCGCTCGGTTTCGGAATGCTCGGCCATGCGATCGATCTTATGTCGAATGGATCGACATGTCGAATGAGTCGACAGATTGGCTCACCGGTCATGCGTGCCCGCGCCGCCGCCCGGCGGTGAGCCTTCCTTGTGGCTTACGTCCGCCCGTCAGTGGTCAGCGCTGAAGGTGCACGGTGAAGTGCCGCTCGGTCTCACCTGCGGGAACGGTGCGGATGAAGCCCTGAGCCGTGCTGTAGGCGCCTGATCCTCCGGTGATGGCGACGTCGACCGAACTCGGGGCAGGCAGATGCAGCAGCGACTGGGCGGCGAACTGGCCCTCGGGGAGCGCGAAGGTGCCCACGCACTGGAGGGCGGCGGGCTTGACCTGTGTGTAGGTGCAGATCGCGCTGTGATCGCCCACCCTCTTGCCGTCGCGGTAGAGGTCCTCGTGGACGATCCGTTGGTCGCCCACGCTGACTCCCGGTTTGCCCAGATCGGCTTCCCCGGACGAAGTCTGCTTGCCGACCAGATCAAAGGTCTTCACACGCGGCTTGCGGTCCGCCGTGTCGGCCGACGCCGCGGACGCGAGCACCGCGCCGCCGGCGAGTGCAACGGCAACTCCCGCTGCGACGCTCAGGTGACGCGCTTTTATGGTCTTGATGGTGTGCGGCATGTCTACTCCACGTACTTGGGTGTTTCACATCGCTTGCTGTGTACATACGGCCGACAGGCTGGGTCGGCCGGCCCGATCAGGTCACGGGGTGGGCGGGGTCCCCGAGTGGCCTCACCGTCGGATGCGCCTCGGAAGTCCGGCGCGGCCCGGCAGTTGACGGTCTGCTCGGCTCACTCGAGCCGGCCGTGGACCGGATATGCGCATGTGACTCGGCGATCCGGGACCGCGTCGCGGGCGACCGTAAGCCGGAGAGCCGTGGGGCCGACATGTGGGAAGCGTCGCGCCTCCTATGTCAAGCATGCCGAGAAAGGAGCGCGGCGGCACGGCCGCGCTGCGTCCTGGCGCTGGTCATGCCCACTGCTCCTTCGGTGCCGTGCTCGATGCAGGCGCCACTCGTGATGCCGCGTTCGCGCGGGTTGCCCGGGGGAGTGATGACGAGCGTTTCGTCACCCCCTTGAGTGGTGATTGGATGCTCGCAGATCGGAACGTCACCGGTCAAGCTGGTGATCGAATGATTGATCAAGCTGCCGCCCGGCGTTCTCACGCATGCGGAGTGGGTGGATCGGCTGGTGTCGTTCATGCCTCGCGGTGGCGCGCGTGGGGGTTGAGAGAGTGATCGCCGTCTGGTGACTGACAGACCGGGGGCCCGGTTGCTGTAGCGGGCATCGCGCCAGAGGATCTTGCGTGCCGGTTCCGGTCGCGCAGCGGTCAGGTCGTCCGGTTACGGGAACAGAATGGGCACCGTAACGGTTTTGCCAGTAACATTTGTATAATTGAGCTTCACATGATCGAGGAGGTTGACGATTTCCCCGCGCGCGCCCGAGAGGAGTCCGCTGGTGCAGCCACCGGCGGCTGAGGTGGTGCTGGACTTCGTCAATACTCACCCCGCGGGGCCCCATCGTCTGCCGGAACGCTTCGGCAGCGCGCAGGACCTGTACGCGTGGCTGCTGGAGCGTTCTATGGGCTCGGAGTCGACGCACGTCACGGAAGCGGACGCGGCCAGTGCCCGCGAACTGCGTGGCGCCCTGATCACCGTGCTCCTGGCCCACTCCGGCGACCAGGACGCCAGGCCGGACGGGCTCACCGAGGCGGAGGATTTTCTGCGCCACGCGGCGTCCCGGTATCCGCTGGTGACGGTCGTCACCGCCTCGGGAGCGTCCCTGGCGCCTGCGCAAACCGATGTCCCCGGCCTTTTCGGCACTGTCCTGGCGAACGCCACCGAACTCGCCCAAGCGGGCGTCTGGGACCGGGTGCGTGCTTGCCGCCACACCCCGTGCCGTTACGGCTTCTTTGATCGGACGCGGAACAAGAGTTCCGTCTTCTGCGGTCCGCGATGCGGCTCGCGCGAGTCCATGCGCCTCTACCGGCAGCGGAAGAAGGCAGTTGCCGCTCAGCGCGGCCCGGTCGCGAAATGATCCCCCGGGGGCAATCGTGCGCCCGTGACCAGGAGTGAACTCGCCGAGACGCAGCGGCTCGGCCCTGCCCGGTTCCTGACCTCGGCACCCATCGGCTTCGCTTCCGCGGGCACACCATCTCGCCCAATAAATCGAACTGGTGTTCTTTTAGATCGCAGGGATGAGATGTGACGTTCCCCTCCCCGGTGAAATTTGGCCGTTAGGGTCTAGATAGCTACGGTCGTAACTACTTCGGCGAATCACGACACGCCATCCGGACGGTCGCGGTTCTCGCCTCAAGCTCCATCACAGTCATCAGCCGACAGGCGTCGCGTGATGCGCCCACCGCCTACGGCCATCGACATAAGGAAAGCCCTCAGATGTACATGAAGCTGGAACTCACCGTGCTGCCCGTCTCCGATGTCGACCGGGCCAAGGCCTTCTACGAGGCTCTGGGATTCCGTCTGGACGTCGACAAGCCGGTCAGTGAGGAATGGCGCGCGGTGCACCTGACCCCGCCCGGCTCCGAGTGCTCGATCATGTTCGGCACGGGGCTGACATCCGCCGAGCCGGGCTCGGCCCAGGGTCTCTACCTCGCCGTCCTCGACATCGAGGAGGCCCGTGCGGAGCTCATCGGACGTGGCATCGAAGTGAGCGAGATCTTCCACGACAACGGCGGCATCATCTACCACGGCCACGAGGGCGGCGACATCACCCACCGCCTCCCGGGCCAGGAGCGGAAGCCGGGTCTGCACCCCGAGCGCGCTTCCTACGGTTCCTTCGCCACCTTCAGCGACCCCGACGGCAACGGCTGGGTCCTTCAGGAGATCCAGCAGCGCTTCCCCGGCCGCTGACCGCAGTGTCCCGAGCGTGCGACTGACCCGCCCGCCGCTTGACGGTCGTACCGGCCACCTCTCGGGCTCGTCGCGCGCCCCGCTCGCCGGCCTCGCACTGCCGGCGTCCCGCTCACCCCTGAAACAAGCAACGAAAGAAGCTCCATGAACATGTTCTCCGCAAAGCCTGAGCCCCAGGACGGCTCCGGTCGTGAGCCGGTGCCGCACCGAGCCCGGAGCGGCCTGTCGCGACGCCTCTTCGTCGGTGGCGCGGCAGCTTCCGCGGCCGCTGGCATCTCGGTGGCCGCCGGACTGGCACCGTCGGCCACGGCCACCACCGCGGACGCCCCCTCAGCCCGCAGGCCGAAGGGCTTCGGCTCGGTCGTCACGGCACCGCGGTTGTCGGCAGAGTTCAAGAGGATGTTCTCCAGCCGGTTCATCAATGCCGGCGGGCTGCGTCAGCACGTGGTCATCGGAGGTGACGGCCCGCCACTGCTGCTGGTGCACGGCTGGCCGGAGAACTGGTACGCGTGGCGCATGGTGATGCCCGCACTGGCCCGGGACTTCACGGTCATCGCGGTCGACCAGCGCGGCATGGGGCTGACCGAGAAGCCCAAGAGCGGGTACGACACAGCCACCCTCGCCAATGACCTGGTCGCGTTGATGGACACGCTCGGCCACGACCGCTTCGCCGTGGCCGGCCACGACACCGGAATGATCATCGGCTACGCGCTGGCCGCGGACCACCCGGACCGGGTCGAGTACCTGGCCGTCGCCGACGTCCCCGGGCCCCCGAGCACGCAGGCCTCGCCGATGCTGTTCGAGAAGGAGCCGCTCAACAACAGGCTTTGGCACATCCCCTTCAACCGGGTCAACCACGAACTGATCGAGAAGCTCGTGAGGGGCCGGGAGGAGGCATTCTTCACCTACGAGTTCGACATCCAGGGCGGGGAACGGCTGCCCGAGTACGCGCGGGAGTACTACATCCGGCTCTTCTCGGACCCCGAGTCGCTGCGCGGAAGCTTCGGCTTCTACCGCGCCTGGGACGCCACGGTCGCGCAGAACGACGATCGCGCGAAGAAGAAGCTGGCGATGCCGGTTCTCGCGATCGGCGGAGAAAAGAGCTGGGGCCCCTATGTCGAGGGTGGCATGAAGCCTCTCGCCGAGAACGTGCGTGGCCTGGTCATCCCGGGTGCCGGCCACTGGGTCGCGGAGCAGGCCCCCCAGCAGATGCTGACCGCGCTGACCGATTTCCTCGCTCCCTACCGCTCCAAGGCGTCCCGTACGGCTCGCTAGCGAAAGGCCCCCGGCCGTGGTGGCCTTCCCCTGACCCGCAATCCACGTCCGGGAAGGTCCTGTCCGCCACTTCACCGGCGGACAGGACCGTAACCGCTGTCACCCGCAGTCCTTTGGGGGCGCCGAGACGTGTACGCGTTGGCGCCAAGGACACCGCCGCTCGCCCTTTCACGGCAGGACCTCACCACCCACCCGACGGGAATTCGAAGATGTTCAACGACATAGGGCCGCTGGAAGTTGTGACACTGGCAGTGCTGGCCGTCGTCGTGGTCGGGCCCGACAAGCTCCCCAAGCTTGTGTCCGACGTGGTGCGTGTCCTGCGCAGGCTCCGTCAGCTCTCGCACAGTGCTCAAGCGAACATTCGTGACGAGCTCCCCCCTGAGCTCAGGGACCTGAACCTTGAGGATCTCAACCCGAAGACCCTCGTGACCAAGCACCTGCTGCCCGACGACAGCCTGGGCCTCGACACGCTCACTGTCGACCAGCACCCGGACAGGGAGACGACCCGCGCCGCGGCGAGATCCACTGCGGCCGCCGGGCAGTGCGCCGGACCGGGCCCGATCGCCACGACCGACGTCCACCGGCCCTGAGCGACCGCCCGCGGCGAGCAACAACCGGCTCTGCCCGAGCGCCGCGGACCAGGTGGGCCGGGAGATTGCCGCGGCCCCCCGCCAACGTACCGACCCCTGTCCAGAGCCAGGCCGCCAGATCCGCCGGCAGCCGGGCCAACGGCACGGGAGCGTGGCTCCCTGCCCTCGCAAGGAAGGAATCGACCATGTTCGGCAGGCTCGGAGCCCCCGAGATCATCCTCATCCTCGTCGTCGTCATGCTCCTCTTCGGCGCCAAGCGCCTTCCCGGGATGGCCCGTTCCTTCGGGCAGTCACTGCGGATTCTCAAGAGTGAGACCCAGGCCATGCGCAGTGACCACGCGAGCGAACCACCGGCCGACGCGCACACTGCCGCCCCCGCCCTGCAGACGGCAGGCGCCCCTCATCCGGCCACCGAGGCAACTGAGGCGGACACCGCGCACCAGCGCTGAAGCGTTGTCGCCACTGACAGACACATGTCCGGCCGGCGCCGCACACGAAAGGAACGGGACCGTCCATGCCCAGCCGTACCTCGCACGACGCTGCGCGAATGCCGCTGGGGGATCACCTTCGCGAGCTGAGAAGCCGCATGATCAAAGCTGTCGGAGCAGTCCTGCTCATCACGATCGCCGCGGCCTTCTTCTACAAGGAACTCATCGGATTTCTCATCGATCCCCTGCCCGGCTGCGCCCCTGGCGCACTGAGCGGTGAGAGCGGCGGAGGACGCTGTGGCGTGATTTCCCTCAACGGTCTTCTCTCGCCGTTCTCCCTCGCGCTGAAGGTGGCCGTCACCGCGGGAGTCGTAGCCGCGAGCCCCGTGTGGCTCTATCAGTTGTGGGCGTTCGTGGCGCCGGGCCTGCACCGCAGCGAGAAGAAGTACACCCTGGTCTTTCTCGGAGCGGGTATCCCCCTGTTCCTGTCGGGTGCGGCCCTGGCGTACGGAGTGCTGCCCACCACGGCGCAGGTGCTGATCTCGCTGACCCCGGACGGGGCGACCAACCTCCTGCCCGTCGACGACTTCCTCGACCTGGCCACCCGTATGGTCCTCGTCTTCGGTCTGTCCTTCGAACTCCCTGTTCTCCTCGTCCTGCTGAACTTCGCGGGCGTGATCACCGCACGCCGGATGATCGGCTGGTGGCGAGCGATGTTCCTGGGCGTCGCCGCGTTCGCGGCGCTGGCCACTCCGAGCACGGACCCGCTCAGCATGGTGCTGCTGGCCGTACCGATCTGCCTGCTCTACCTCGGCGCGTGCGCGATCTCCTGGTGCAACGACCGCCGACGCGGGCGCACCGTCGACACCGACCAGGGGGGCCTCGACCCTTGATCCTGAACACGGGTTATGCGGCTTCGGCCACGGTAGTTGGCGTTGGTCGGAGTGCTCGCTCGCTGGCGACCGGGCTGCGATGGCCGAGGCTGGAGTGGCGTCGGACGCTGTGTAGCGGGTCCAGCCAGCGGAAGAGGTCCAGGTGGGGCCTTGACTCAAGGCTGGGTAGTTAGCGTTTCCGCAGGTCACGCAAGTCGGGCTGGAGCCCATGATGTTGCGGCGTAGAGGCCGGGGCCGAGCTTGTGGATGAGGCCGCTGGCGGCCCATCGGTTCAGTTGTCTGTACATGGTCTCCAGGGTGATGTCGTCGAAGTGGGCGGCGATTTCGCGGGGTTGTCACAAACGTGTGTGGTCTTGCTGGAGCAGGCTCAGGATGCGGTGTCGGCGCCGCGCAGCCGGGGCGGTGTTCCTGTCGTCCCGGGAGGCCGTGGGCAGTGTGGGTTGG